>JAESSZ010000930.1 GCA_016763875.1 Nannocystaceae bacterium | reverse complement strand
GGGCCTCGCGCGACATGTCGCGGAGAGAGCCAGGCCGAGTTCGGCGGGCGACTCGTTCCAACGCGCGAGCCCCGCCGCCGCACTCACGTTGTCCGCCGCACCCACCTTGTCCGCCGCGGAACAACTGTTTGTCCTGACGGCTCATGGCGCATCGCACTGCGGCTCCTATGTTGCCCAGCCTCATGACGCGTCCTCCTAGGATCCCAACCACGCTCCTGCTTTCGTACTCACTCGCACTCACCCTCGCACCTGGATGTGGCGACGACTCCACTGGTGCCGGCTCAGGCACGACCGGTGCAACCGATACGTCCGATACGTCCGGCGAATCCGGCACGATCGGCGAGTCCGACACATCCGACACATCCGACACATCATCGACCAGCGGCGCTGACACCGAGCAGGGGACGAGCACCGGGTGCGACACCGGACCGTGCGATGCGGTCCAAGTCGTGTCTCTACCTGGGGCCGACCTGTTCCCGGAGGGCATCGCATCCGACGAGTCGGGCAACCTGTTCGTCGGCAGCGTAACCTCCAGCACCATCCTCACGATCGCACCGCCGTACCAGAGCGAAGACGTGAGCGTGTTCTCCACGGGACAGCTCACCCGTGGTGCGATTGGCCTGGCGGTGGACGAGGCCCACGGCCTGCTCTTGGTTTGCGACTCGTCGCCCTTCGAGCCCTCCGCCAGCGCCCTGATCGCGATCGACCAGAAGTCGGGCGAGCGCGTGGCCGAGCACGTGCTCGAACCCGCGGTGAAGGAGGCCCCAGTGTTGTGCAACGACGTGGCGCTCGATGCTTCGGGCGCAGTATTCGTCACCGATTCATTCGGGGCGCGCGTACTGCGAATCTCGAGCGAGGACATCGCCTCGGATGGGGTCGCAGCCGAGCCGTGGTTCGCGGATGAGGTGCTGGCGCCCGTGGGCGAGCCAGCCTTCGGGCCCAATGGGGTCGCGGAGCACGACGGGGAGTTGTACGTCGTCAACTTCAACCTCGGCACCTTGCTACGCATCGATCGCGGCCCGAGCGGGGACCCCACTGGGCTCACCGAAATCACTCTGTCCAACTCCGACGGACCAAGCCTGTTGGTCGGCCCCGACGGGATCGCCTCATCCAGCGCGGGAACCCTCCTGGTGGTCGAGAACGGGGTGTTTGCGGGTGGGCCGGGCAATCGGCTGCCCGAAGTCACACTCGACGGCGACACTGGCGTCACCACGGTGCTCGCAGAGGGACTCGACATTCCGACCACGGTTGTCGAAACCGAGGACCACCACTGGGTCGTGCAGGGACAGCTCGACCACTTGTTCGGAGTCGACAAGACCCCGCCCGGGCCATTCGAGCTGGTGGGCCTTCCTCGCTGACCGGCTGTGCGCCGCGGTCAGCTCTCCACCGAGCCCGTATAGAATGGGAACCGGGATGGATCGAAGGACAGAGATGGAAGCATTCGTCGCGGTGGTCGAGGAAGCCGGTTTTTCCGCCGCCGCGCGCCGACTCAGAGTCACGCCATCGGCGGTGAGCAAGCAGGTGACACGCTTGGAAGCTCGACTCGGCGTGGCCCTGCTGCGCCGCAACACTCGCGGCGTGCAGGCCTCGGACGCGGGCGAGGCCTATTACCGACGGGCGCAAGGGATCCTCGACGACACGGTCCGCCTCGAACGGGACATCAGCCACTACAGCGAGACACCAGCGGGCGTGGTGCGCGTGAGTCTGTCATCCCTCATCGCCCGTCACGCGGTGCTCGCGATGGCCTCGGACTTCCTGACTCAATACCCCGATGTGCGGCTCACGTTCGAGCTGACCGACGACTATGTCGACCTACTCCAGGATCGTTTTGACATCGCGGTGCGCGTGGGCGAGCTCGAGGACGCATCGTTCATCGCCCGCCGCATCGGACGGCTCACACGCACCGTCGCGGCCGCGCCAAGCTACATCGAACGCTGTGGAGTACCCCGCCATCCCGAAGAGTTGCGTGATCACAATTGCCTCACCCTCAACGTCAACAATGGAAGCATGAACAACTGGCTGTTCATGGGACCCAACGGACCCCTCAGCATCGAAGCCTCGGGCAACTTCGAGGCAAACACGATCCATGGATTGAGCGACGCGGCCCAGGCGGGCGTAGGCATTGCCCGCATGGCAACCCTGGTGACCCATGACGCGATCGCCAGTGGCCACTTGGTGCCGCTTCTCGAGGCGTACATGAGCCCCGACAGCGCACCGCTTCAGGTTGTGTATCCGTCCACGCGACACCCTTCGCTGGCCGCCAAGTTGTTCGCCGACGCGCTGCTCGAGTCCATAGGCGCGGTGATGCGGCGTTCAGCGCGAACCTGAGATTCCGAATCGCAGAGGCAGCCCGTCGCCTTTGCGGCCCTAAAGACGAATGAGTTCAGGCGAGCAGGCGGTGTCACCGAAACCGCCGCGGACAGCGGGTCGCATTCGGTCGCACCAGGCACCAACATCAGCCAAACATCGGTGGTGTGGACTACACCGGTCATGAAGGACATATAACGGTTGACCGTTAGGTATGCCGGCTATACGTTGGTGTTATGTCTGTTTCAGGTGGCTGGAGGCGGAATCTGCTCGTGGTTAGCCTTGTCGCCGCGGCGTGCGGTCCATCGCTCAATGTTCTCGGCGACCCCGAATCCGGTGCGCAGAGCGGCGGTGGGGACGGATCGACGGGCGGCGCGGCGACCGACAGCATCAGTGTGCCGCCCAATCCATCGACCACGGCGGCGAGCACAACGACCGGCGACAGCGCCACGTTCGGAGATGTCGATGACACAACGGTCGGAGACGACTCCGACTCCGGAGACGATACGGCGTTCATAGTCAGCGCCGATGGGATGTGCTCAGCCCCACCGGGCTACGCGGCACATTGCGCGTTCGAATGCAATGTGTGGGAACAGGACTGTCCACGCGGCGAAAAGTGCGTGCCCTGGGCCAACGACGGAGGCGGCAGTTGGAATGCGGCGCGTTGCACCGAAGTCGCCTCGACACCGGCCGCCGTCGGTGAACCGTGTGTGGTCGAGGGCAGTGCGGTCAGCGGCATCGACGATTGCGAGTTTGGTGCGATGTGTTTCTACGTCGACCAAGAGACGGAGACGGGGACCTGCGTCTCAATGTGCACGGGCGAGGTGTTCGACCCCGTTTGTCCGGACGGCACGGGCTGCAGTATCTCCAACGAAGGCGTACTCATTTTGTGCCTGCCCACGTGCGATCCGCTCGGCGATCCGTGCCCCGACGCGCAGGTTTGCGCCCCCGTGTCCGAGGATTTTTGGTGTGTCCCGTCCATCGGCGAAGCGAGCTACGGCGAGGCTTGCGACCAGTTCGGTGAGTGCGCGTCCGGCCTGGCTTGTCTCGATGCAACGGTGTCGGGCTGCGCCGAGCCCAACTCATGCTGCGCCGCATTCTGCGACCTGAACGCGGTCGATCCCGACGCCGCATGTCCCGACGTCGAACTCGGTCAAGTCTGCACGCCGTGGTTCTTCGAGGGCAAAGAGCCTCCGGGACTCGATGACTTGGGCGTGTGCGCTGTACCGTCCTGAACCGACGTTGCGGTTGGAGGTTCCTCGAACAGTGCGGCGCCGATCCGAAGGTGGAGTACCCTCTGCCGATGCGTAGACTTGGACTGGGTTCGCTGTCGCTTCTTTGTATTTCGCTGGCCGGCTGTCCCGCCGACTCCACGCCCGCAGATACCGACGGCGCTTCGTCCGGCGCCGACGGCACCATGACGACCACCGCGACACCGACGACGGTCGACCCGTCGGCGACCGGCAATAACCCTGGCAGCACGAGCGACGATCCCTCCGTCACCCCAGCTGACTCCAGCGACACAGGCGGGGCTCCGGGCACGACCGGTAGCCCTGCAGGTCCAATGCTGTGCCAACCGCAGGAAGGTCCGGTCGTGGTCGGAACGCAGACGGTGTTCGTCGGTGGCCCGCCTGCGGGCGACGTTGATGGCATTGGACTTGATCCTCAGGGGGGCGGTACGGGCGACTTCATCACGGTGCCCGACGGCGGTCCCGTCGGAAACGAGTGCGACGTCTGGGACCAAGACTGTCCTGATGGCGAGAAGTGCAACGCCTGGGCGAACGATGGCGGGGGCAGTTGGAACGCGCTGCGCTGCGTGGAGATCGCACCAGACCCGGGCCAGCCCGGCGAGGAGTGCACCGTCATCGGGAACGGCGTCAGCGGTGCCGATGACTGCGACGTCAGTGTCATGTGCCTCAACGTAGACTCGGAGACCAACATGGGCATCTGCGTCGAGATGTGCAAAGGCAACGCCGAAGCCCCGGTCTGCAATACACCCAACACAACGTGCACAATCTCCAATGACGGCGTCTTGGTCCTGTGTCGCCCGCTGTGCAACCCGCTCGCCAACGAATGCCCGGCAGGTCAGGCCTGCTACCCGGTGGGCGACGCCATGGTGTGCGCGTTCGATGCCTCCGCCGAGGGCGGCCTAGCAGGCGACCCGTGTGCGTCCATCAACGCGTGCGACTCCGGGCACTTCTGCGCATCCCCACGGGCCGTGCCCGGCTGCGACGGCACCGGCTGCTGTTCGCCGTTCTGCACGATCGGCGACGCCAGCAACTGCCTGCCGGAGCAGACCTGTCAGGCGTGGTACCCAGCGGGCGAGGCCCCCGCAGAGTGCCTGGCGGAAGTCGGCGCCTGTCTGCTCTAATCCAGCGACTCGTCTGCGAACACCGGGGACACCGCGCGGCCGTCCCCGTGATGTCGCGTCCTGCTACAGTCGACGACAATGTCGACCGCTGACAGCGACGCGGCGCTTCTTGAGGCGTGGGCGGCAGGAGATAACGCCGAGGGGAACCGCTTGCTCGACCGCTACTTCGACCGGTTGCTTGCGTTCTTCGGACTTCGGGTCAACCGGGACGTGGAGGACCTCGTGCAACGGACGATGGTGTCGTGCTTGGCGAGCCGCGCCAGTGTACGCAAGGCCTCGAGCTTCCGCGCGTTCCTGTTCAGCGTCGCCAGGAACGAGTTGATCGATCACTACCGACGAAAAGACCCAATCGGCGAGTGCATCGAGCCCGATGACGCGCAATGCGAGCGGACCACGCCGAGCCAGTTCGCGGTGGGCCGGCAGCAGAAACACGCACTCGCGATCTCGCTGTCAAAGCTGGAGGTCGAACTTCAGATCGTCCTTGCTCTGTATTATTGGGAAGGCATGACACACGCCGAGCTCACCGAGACGCTCGCGCTCCCGTTGGGCACGGTGAAGAGCCGACTCCGTCGCGCGAAAGCAGCGCTGCGTGATCAGATGCTCACGGCGGCAAACGCTCGGGATGTCGACGGGACGTTGCAGTCACTGACGTCCTGGGCCCGTGCCCTGCGGTGCTGAGGCCCGTGGCCTGCGGTGCTGAGGCCCGTTCTCAGTAAATCGAGTCTTTCGTGATCCAAGTTGGGGGCTGAGCCGTCACCGCGGCCATGCATGACCGTTTCGCAACGCCCGGTGGCCGCGGGTTCCTCGGACTTCTGAGCTTGACGCTGCTGAGCACGGTGCCCGCCTGCGACCCAGGCGAGAGCGGAAAGGCAGACGATCCCCATGCGTGGGAGTTTCCCAACTGGACCAAGGACGACTCACTCGGCGACGGACCGAGCCGGACCTCGGACCCGAACGTCCGGATCTTCCGCGGCTACAACGTCGTCACCGACGACGCGCTCGGCGAGAACTGCGTCATCCCTGATGAGCAGCGCTACGTTGCAGGCTCCGTCGAATGGGCCGAGACGATGACGTTGGTCGAGACTCTCGAGGAGTTGAACACCGCGCTGGGCATCGACGCGAAGGCTCAAGTCAAGGCCGGGCCACTCGGGATCGATGCGGGCGTCCAGTTCAGCAAGAGCTTCCGGTCCAGTGACACGTCGCTCACCCTTCTGTTGCGGACCGCCCAATCGTACGCAGTGATGAACCGAGACCGCGTTCGCCTCAGTGAGACTGCACTGCAGCTTGCGGAGTCGAGCCCGGCCGATTTCACCCGCAAGTGCGGCACGCACTATGTCGCTGGCGTCCAGTTTGGCGCGGAGTTGCGAGTGATGATCACGATTGAGACATCGAGTTCGCAAGACAAGCAAGAGCTCAAGACACAACTGGGGCTCAAGGGGATCAAGGCCGGGCCAGCCGACATCGGAGGCCAGATCAAGACAGAGGTTTCCAATCTCTTGGCTCAGAAAGCGTTGCGGGTCAGCGCACGGGCAGAGGCCATTGGGTTCACGACCAGCAAGAGCCTCGCTGCGATCGAGAATGACCCGCTCGAGGGATCCGGCGGACTCGTCGAAGCGCTGAAGGCCGAGCTCGCGGCCTCCGTCGATCGCGACTTGTGCAACGACGGCGGCCAATGCGATGGCGCCGTCACGGTCGGTTACAAGGAGAACTCGAATCGGTCGGCGCGCCCGATCGCGGTCGAGAAACGGGCATACCGAGCAGCTGTGAACTTCCCGCAAGATGACCAGTCCGTGGACGCGTTCATCGAACACGACAACGAAGCTGCGGTCGCACTCTCGCTCGTCGAGAAGCATGCGCGCGTCTACACGACGACCACGAGGATCTACAACGAAGAGGTCGACGCGATCCGGACCTCGGACACACCCTACGATTTTGCGCTGTACGCTCGAAACGCGTTCGGCGAGTTGGCCGCCCAGGAGTCCGCATTGCTGAACTACGCCGATCAGCAGGCAGACATCTTCGGGCAAGAGGACGGCACCGCCGTGCGTGCGATCGCTGAGTCGCTCAACGCCTGCTGGGACCGTGCGGTACGGGGAGACTTCTCAGGTTGCCAAACTCGTACCGGCCTCGACGAGGTCTACGACATCCTAGAGCGCTACTCCAAGAAACGGATCCGTCCGGTCTTTTATACGGTCGCCGAGGATACCGAGGAGTGGGACGACATCAGTTGCCCTTCGGGTTCCCGGCTCCCCGACAGGTTCGAAGGCAGCCGCCTGTACGCCGCGGTGATGCGCAACCCGGATATCCCCGCACCGCGGTACACCGAGGGATTCTTCGAGAACGAGAACCACGGGATCTGGGTCACGGACACCGAAGGTTACTGCGATGCGAATGAGGGTCTTTGGCTTCAGTACTGGAGCGGTAACAAGCTGTCCTACGGCTGCATCGAGAACCGACTGGACACCACCGACATCGAACTCCCTGTTCTCTGCGTTCCCAACGCAGGCCCGTTTGGGACTGCGGTTTTTGAGCTGTAGGGACGCGGACTTGCCGATAGGCTCGTGCCGTGCGCGCAACGTCTGCTTCGCCGCTATCGCGACGAGCCCATGGAATCGCTGAGTCGCGCCGCCGCGTAGGTACGACGCTGCGAAAGCGGCGAGGGCCGGGCTTATTGTGCCGTATTGGGAGTCCGGCTTCGGCGAAGCCGCGCTAGCTGCCGAGGAGCTGAGTTGGCCGACGGAGAAGGAACAGCAGTCAATTTCGAAAAAAAGTCGAGTGGCGAGGCATCCATATCGATGCAACGCGAACTACCGCACTCGATGCGATCGAACATGCGTGGCCACTCGCAAATCGGGGTGCTCGTCGCTGGGTTCTGCCTGCTGGGCTGTCGCCCGATGCAGGTACATAGCGCCCCCCGCGCGACGACTCGGATTCCGGGACCCAGTCGCGAACAGGTCGCCGCGGCCGGCCTACTCCATGCCAGCTGCACCGCTGGGAGAGCAACCACGAAGCCAAGCGTCATCCATCTTGACGCACGTGAGCAAGCAGCACTCGCAGCTCAACTTGCGCAGGGAATCGTTGTGGTTCGCTATGAGAGTCGATGCTCGCTAGGCGTTCTACGCGACTGCCGTCTGGCTGCTGGTCCTGGGTATCAGAACGAACCGTCGAGCCGGGATGAAGCGTTCAAGGTGAGCAGTCATGTCGAACTCCTCAATGCCCTGCCACTGGGCTTTGTCTCGTTGAGCGAACATCTATCGGATGAGCGACAGCTCATGGCCACCGTCGCAACGCGCGAACACCTCACGACGCAACGCGGCGATGTCAGTGCGTCGGAGCTGAGAGGGCGCTGCGACGGGGCGACCCACGTGGTCATCGGAGCGCGGCTTGGCGCGTTTGAACTCGTGGGTGTCCCGATCCGTGCAGCGCCGCTAAGTCTGGACGAAGAACTGGCGTTGGCACTGAATCCTGCAGCAACGGACCGCCGGATGTTGCGCTCCTCTGGGAATCTCGACAGCTGCGCCATCGATGACGCCACTGACTGCCACGCGGTTATCGCCCTGGAGCTCAGCAAGATTGAGCCCCTAAGCCAATGCGCCTCGCGGGGACATTTCGACGCTGAGAAAGCAACGTGCCTCCCGGAGGGCGACTGTCCAGAGCAGATGATGTGGGACGGGCTTCTGAAGGAGTGCAGACCGAGTTCCCCGCACTGCTCCGCGGGTGAACTCTGGTGGAATGGTCAGTGCACCGCGGCGCCGACGATTGCCTCGCAGGTGTCAACAACCACACGAGCCCCGAAGTTCGGGAATTGCGGCAGGAATCCGGACGTTTGTCTGGACACCTCATGGCTCTGTGAGGCTGGGCCAGCGCTGCTCTCGACGCCGAACGCCCACAAGCAAGTCGAGGTCGAGCACCTTGTGCGGGCGCTGCACGAACATGCCCGCGCTCTGCTCCGGAATCGCTGCGGCACGGGACACCCGGACGCTTGCTATCGGCTCGGAGAGTTGGATTTGGTAGAGGTAGGGTGTGCGGGAGAAGCAACACACCACGAGGGCTCGGCCGTATCCGCCTTCATAATGGCTTGCGACTTCGGTTCCGCGG
>JAESSZ010000093.1 GCA_016763875.1 Nannocystaceae bacterium | reverse complement strand
GTCGGCTGATGGGGTGCGGGAGTTCGCTGGCTCGATAAGCAGCCTCGGTCGTCCTCACGATTTCTCCCCGGTGACTGCCTGCGTCGCCCGCGCACGAACGCTCACAAACGTGAGCGCCGCACAGTTGCCCTCACGCGGTTCTCTCTCCCAAGAGCACGCCGCCCAACTCGGCGACGGTGTCGACCAGTACGTCCGGAGCCGCCGTCGACAGCTCAGCCCGCGACCTAAACCCCCACGTCACCCCTACGGCTAGCATTCCCGCGCGACGCCCAGTCTCGATGTCGACCTGCGAGTCGCCCACCATCGCGCACTGAGACGGCTGCAAACCAAGCGCGTCGGCCAGCTGCAGTGCGACGGTCGGGTCGGGTTTCATGGGCACGCCCTCGCGCTGTCCAAACACATGCACGAACTTAGTGTCTGGAAACAGTCGTTGGACCACCAGCAGGGTCATCGCGTGCGGTTTGTTGCTGAGCACCGCAAGGCGGGCGCCAGCAGCTTCCAGTGAGCGCAGCAGTTGCACGACCCCGGGGAACGGCTTGGTCAGTGCGAACGAGTGCGGCGCGTAGCGTGTTTTGAGGTCTGCGAGCAGCGCGGCTCGGTCGGCGTCAGGCGGCGCTCCTCGGTCGATGAGCGTCGCGGCGCCATCGCCCACCATCGTCGAGACCACGGCCTCGGTGTGGGTGGGGTAACCGGCGGCCGCGAGCGTCTCGTTGAGCGCGGCCGCAATCGTGCTCAACGAGTCGGCGAGTGTGCCGTCCAGATCGAACAGCACCCCCTCGGTCATATGTGGATGACGCGATCGCCGACCGCGAGGGCGGCTTCCTTGACGACCTCGGACAACGTCGGATGCGCGTGAACGCTACGCGCAAGGTCTTCGGCGCACGCGGAGAACTCGATGGCGATCGCCCCCTCAGCCACGAGATCGCTGGCATGCGGTCCCAAGACGTGAAAACCGAGGATGCGATCGGTGGTCGCGTGCGCGAGGATCTTGACCATCCCGTCGGTCTGGCCCATCGCCTTGGCCCGGCCGTTGGCCGAGAACGGGAACTTGCCCTTCTTGTAGGGAATGCCCGCCTCCTTGAGCTCCTGTTCCGTCTTGCCGACGCCTGCCACTTCCGGGTGCGTGTACAAGATGCCGGGGATGGCGTCGTAGTTCACGTGTCCGGGTTGCCCGGCCATGGTCTCGACGGCAACTACGCCCTCTTCTTCGGCTTTGTGCGCGAGCATCGGGCCGGGCACGACGTCACCGATTGCCCACACACCGGGCACGGAGGTTCGGTAGTGATCGTCGACCTCGATAAAGCCGCGCTTGTTCATTGCGACCCCCAACTTGGTGGCCCCAAGGCCCTCGGTGTTGGGGTGGCGGCCAGTGGAAACCAACACACGGTCCCCTTGGATCGAGCTCACGCCGTCCTTGTCCTCGTAGCTCACGGTGACGGTCTCGCCGTCAACTTCGGCACCGGTGACCTTGACGCCCAACCGGATGTCGAGTCCTTGCTTCTTGAACACCCGCGCGGCAAGCCTGGCGATCTCGCTGTCCACGGCGGGCAAGAACGAGGGCATGTACTCCAGCACGGTGACCTTGGAGCCCAGTCGGTTCCATACCGAGCCCATCTCCAGGCCGATGTAGCCCGCACCAATCACGATGAGGTGCTCGGGCACGGTCGGATACGACAGCGCCTCTGTCGAAGTTCCGATTCGGTCCCAGTCGAGCGCCACACCCGGAATCGTCGACGGCTCGGAGCCGGTCGCGATGAGGATGTTCTTCGCAGACAACACGATCTCCGTGCCGCTGCTGCTGGTGACGGTCACTTGTCCGTTACCGGTCAGGCGTCCGGTGCCGTGGAAGGTCTCGATCTCGTTCTTGTCGAACAGGCCTTTGACCCCGCGAGTCAGCTGCGCGACGATCTTGTCCTTCCGCGCAAGCATGACGCCCAGGTCGAGGCCGACGCCGGAGATCTGCACACCATGCACGTCCAGCGTGCCCTTCTTGGCCTGGCGGTAGTGCTCGGAGGATTCGAGCAGTGCCTTGCTGGGGATGCACCCGACACGAAGGCAGGTGCCGCCAAGCGCCTCGTTCTTGTCGATGCAGGCGGTTTTCAGGCCGAGTTGTGCGGCCCGGATAGCCGCGACGTAGCCGCCCGGCCCAGCCCCGATCACGATGAGGTCAAACGATTCGCTCACTTGGTGGCTCCTTGAGAGGGGTCAGACCTCGAGCAACAGGCGCTCGGGATCTTCGATCAGCTGTTTGATGCGAACGAGAAACTGAACCGCTTCGCGCCCATCGATAAGACGATGGTCGTAGCTCAGCGCCAAGTACATGATGGGACGAATCTCGACCTTACCGTCGATGGCAACCGGACGCTGCACGATGTTGTGCAGACCCAAAATGCCTGTCTGCGGCGGATTGAGGATCGGCGTGGACATCATCGAGCCGTAGACCCCGCCGTTGGAGACCGTAAAGGTGCCGTCTTGCAGGTCCTCGATGACGAGTTTGTTGTTCTTGGCGCGGAAGCCGAAGTCCCCGATCGTCAGCTCGACGTCCGCGAAACTCATCGTGTCCGCGTCCCGAAGCACCGGAACGACGAGGCCCTTGCCGCCGCCCACCGCGACACCGACGTTGTAGTAGTTCTTGTAGATGACGTCGGTGCCGTCGATCTCCGCGTTGACCCCGGGATACTCCTTCAATGCCTCCACTGCGGCTTTGACGAAGAAGGACATGAAGCCAAGCTTGACGCCATGGCGCTTGAGGAACGTCTCCTTGTAGCGCTTGCGGAGGTCCATCACCGCCGACATGTCGACCTCGTTGAAGGTCGTGAGGGTCGCGCTGCCCTGTTGCGACTGGACGAGTCGCTGCGCCACGCGCTGGCGGATGGGACTCATCTTCTTGCGCTCTTGCCGTGGTCCATCGATCTGCCGGGCGCGTGGTGGTGGCGGCGGTGGTGGTGCTTTGGCCGCGGCCGGCGGTGCGGCAGCGGGCGTCTGCTTGGCGCGCTGTACGTCCTCCTTGAGGACTCGACCGCC
>JAESSZ010000929.1 GCA_016763875.1 Nannocystaceae bacterium | reverse complement strand
TGCTTCAAGAGGTTTTCGAACTTCTACATTTTCCTAACCTCCTCCAGGCTTACCCTGGCGCACCCGATCGCCTATACGCTCGCGCGCGTACTAACAATCATGCGGGCCCGGGGACTACACGCTCATCCAGCGTGACTGCGTCGTGATCACTGAACACGACTGGCAACGACACGCCGACATGGACGTTGCGTAGCGCGCTACCATCGTTCGCGATGAACGACGGTTCAGGGAGCGGATGGGTTGGCTGGCTGAAGAAACTGCTGGGCGTCAAGTCCGAAGCGACCCAACAGTCGCACGGCGACCAGGGAGTCAACGTCGGACCCATATCCGGTGGCGTCGTGGACATCGATAACTCCAAGACGGTCACGCATGTCACCGACGCGGCCCCTTCGGTCGTCGCAGCCGGTGCGCCAGAGCAGGGAGGGACTGTCACGCAGGTCAAGCGGAGCTTCATCGAGAAGACGCTCGTGGAGATTACCAACGACGTGGCGTCCGTCCCCCCGCTACAGCAGCACGACAAGGCAAAGCACTACGTTGGCCTTTGGGTCCGTTGGGAGTTGGAGCTGGCAAACCTATCGCCGCAGGGTGAGAACTACTCAACTGCGGAGCCAAAGACCCACGCGCGCCTTCAGTTCTGCGAAGAAGGACCAGGGGACTTCGACAGGCGCTACGCATACGCGGTAGTCAAGCAAGCGGATGTGCCAGGGCTCGGTTTCCGCGACCGCGGGGACTTCATGCGGCTCGTCGGGCGCATCCAGTCGGCGAAAGAAGACGTTGTTTGTTTGGAGGACGTAGAACTGGAGGTCATCGAGCGGCCCTCGGCGCTGCCGAAAGGGGGAGACTCGGCTGCGCTTCCCGAAGGTTCCGAACCGAAGGCGCTGCCACCTGGCGCGGACGACTAGGCGGCGCGACCAATGCGCATCGGCTTCGACCACGAATAGGCCGTCACGTTTCCGCTTCAGCAGACGGCCAACGGTTGTCTGCCGAGCAATTCATCGCCACGCTCAGTTTTTCACCTCCGAGGCGTAGTTGTTGCTGGTCACGCCCAGAGTTGGTCGCGACATCCAGGGCGGCAAGTGCGAGGTGACGATGGCGGAAGACCTGGCTGACCTTCCTATTCGTAAAGTCGACGGTGTGCTCGCAGAGCGCCTTACGTCTCAGCACAGCAACGCGCGGTACCTTGTCGGGATGCCCTGCGCGCAGCGCAGCAGACACCGCAGTTGAACTTAACGTGGGGGGTGGATTTCTGGGCTATCCGCTTTGTCGCTGATAGCCCGGCAGACCCAAGTCCGTGTCCTGCGCGCCTGTTGCCCGAGCCCACCGACGAAGACCTCGTCGCGGTGCTGCGTGCCGTTGCCAGCGACCGCCGCCTTCCTGAGCACAATCGCGACCCTGCCGCTGATCTACGTGGGGCATTCGGGGCTGAACCGCTATTCGCAGGGCGTGATGTGGATGGGACGATGGGATGGTGATGACGAGGACGATTAGGGGCGCAATGGCGCTGGTTCAGATGTGGCAAAGCCGGTCCTCGAACACGGTTCATAGGCGGTGTCTGTCGGAGGGTTGAGCGCGTGCGCGGCGCATGCGAAACTTCCAAGCGTGTTGCCCCCCCCAAGGCTAGCAATCCTCTCAAATCTTCTCGTCCTTAGCCTCGCAGGTTGTCAGGAGGGATCCGCAACGCCCGCATCTGGTGACACCGATGGCGTCGCTGCGAACGGCCAACGATGGTGTGCCTTCGTGGAAGGACCACTTGGCGAGATTCCGCGGACCTTCGCTGCAAATGGTCAGCCGATCGCCCAGATCAGCGAGATTGGCGGAGGTGCACCGAGGGGATGCACCTGCGCCGACGGTGAACAGAACAGTACCCTCAACGCGCTCGCCGTCGGAGGCGTCGCGACCATTCTGGACACCGATGACCCTGGCGCCATCGTCATCCGCAATCAGGCATGGCAGGCAGCCGAGGACCGCTGCGTTCAACTGGCGGACGACCTCTACTCGCCATACGACAGCCACAATTGCCCTCTCGTCCTCGACAAGGATGACAGCGACGGAGCTGTGAGTCCGATCACCGCGGACGGTCCGTTCGGCGACTGCTCGACCTCAGAGTTGTACGGCACGGGTGGATCCCCACTCCCGACCGACAGCTACACGGACTACTACACACTATCGCGCGAGGTCACGGTGGTCTGGGGTACGTACCATGTCACCCAAGACTTCTACGACAAGATGCTGAAGAATCCGGCGTGGCTCCTTGAAGATGATGCGAGGGTGGCACGTGCGGGCAGTGGCGGCTTCACCCTGGTCGGCGTGAAGTCGACCGATATCGCCTACGCACTGGGTCTCCGAACCAACGACGCCTTTTTGTCCATCAATGGAGAGCCCCTTGCCGACTGGCCAGACGTGATTGCAGCGCATCAGGCCGTGTGGACCGACACCAGCTTTGCTCTCAAGATCGATCGGGGCGGCACCACGGTGACGTTGAACTACGTACTGGACTAGGCCCAATGGCACTCAAATCAATGAAACTCGCAGCGGGCCTAATCGCCACGTCGTGGTTCCTGGGCGCTTGTGGCAATCGTGTGGTTGCGCCTCCAGCCGTCGACGAACAGGCAGAACGCGCGTGCCAGGTGCAATGCGATGTCCACGAGGAATGCACGGGGGAAGGGCCCGACGCTGAGTGCGTCGACGAATGCATGGAGGCCAACGAGGCGATTTGGCCAGGGCCGTGTCGCGAGGATCGGCTCGCACACTATGAGTGCGTCGGAGCGCTGAGTTGCGCGGGCTACGAGGACTACACCGACCCCCACTACACCCCGATGAGCCCGTGTTTCGCAGAGCTCAACACCGTGAGTCTCTGCAAAGCAGCGCAGGGTCCGGGGCACTGACACAAGACGGGTGCACAGTCTCAGCGACGCTGGCCATGTCCGACAGGTGCGTCGCGATTCGTGGCCCGTTTGTAGAGACGTCAAGGGTTACGCGTACCGACATCGACGCCACCGCCCTCGCGCCGAACGGGACCAACTCGAACGGGTTCATGCACCCTATGGTCCCCGGGCCGGTTCCGGTCCTCGGCGGGACGGTCTTCATCCAAGACGCGGTGCAGAACGCGATTCAGAACTGGGAAGTCTGGGCGACAACTTCCGTGGGATCCCCTTTTCCCGCGCGCGAGCGGCTTTGGACATACCGGCTGCACCGCGCCCGCGGATTGTCACACAACGGAGTTTCCGAACCTGACCGGTGCAGGGCCCACAGGCCAGAAACTCTGCCGCTAGTGCTGTGGAGCAAACAACAATGAGGTTCTACCCGTGCAAGTTAGCCTTGGCCTTGCTCCTTGCGGGTTGCTCCGACCGCGATGTCGCAAGCGGGGACGCCGAATGCGACAGCGAGAATCCGGACCCCGGGGAGCAATGGTCGGTCCGCACAACCTATTTTGTGGGAGACCGCTCGACTATCGCCCCGAGACGCCAGAAGGCGTGGACGAGGACACTGGTCCCTACACGGTGTTCGCGTGTGGACCGCGGTCGGAAGGCTACTGCGATCGTTGCCCCGCCGAAGACCTCAACGAGCTCGTGCGCGCCCACCTCATTGAGGTCATGAGCGAAAGCGACCGTTGCAGCCCGACCGTGGTTCAGCACATCACCCCCGAATGCGTCGGAGGCGGCGATGACTCGTGCTGCATCAATGCCTGGTACTGGGGCAGCTGCAACATCAAGGGCTAGCCATCTGCCGAGGACAAGAGCGGTTTCGTGACGTGCTGCTTATCGACGACGGACACGAGCCCTGGTTAAGATCTCTACGGCGCGATGTTAAGGCCGAAGCGGCCTAGTTCCGTGCGGCGCGTCGCGTGGCAGTCGCTACATTGGTTCCAAGGGCTGCGCCGTGTCGCGTCACACGGACGCTCTTGGGCCGCGTCATGAACGACAAAGACGACAAACCGGGACTATTGCGGAGCCTCGCGGGCCTCGTCGCCGTGCTTATGGTGCCGTCCCTCTTGCTCGCTGGGGTGGCCGCCATTGTCAGCGACTTCACGGGGTGGGACCTCGCGATGAGGGACATCGACATCCCGAAGGACCGCTACGTGGGTGTGTCGTTCATCATGCTTGCCGGAGTGGTCACGTTCTTCATCCGGTTCGGCGGCCACATCACCGCGTTCATGGGCCGACACCGTCGGGTGTTTCTCGGTGGAGGCGCAGTGGTCGTGGTTGGGCTTGTGTTCGGTGGGGGCGCGCTCATCACCGCGATCGATGGCGGTCCAGCCGTGGTCGCGGCGATGGAGGGAGACACCGAAACGCTCGAGCACATGTTCAGCGAGGGGGAGGTGCAATCCGAAGACCACAACGCCATGGTGATGTGGGCCGCGCAGAAAGGGCACGTGGACACGATGCGCCTGCTCATGCACCACGAGTTGAACCCCGAAGCAGCGCGGGATGACGGTCTGTCTGCGCTACAGGCCGCGTGCAGCTGGGGAGGCCCGGACACCGTCGCGGTCCTCAAGGCGGCGGGTGCCGACGGCGAGTGCAGCTAGACTAAACCCCAGGACCGGCGAAGGCCGCCGCCTTGTCGAGTGTTTCGAGTCTCTCCGCCTCGGGATCAGAGTCGACCACGATGCCGCCGCCGCTACACAGGCTCAGTCCGTGCGCGTCCGCGAGTCCCGTGCGAATCGCGATGCTGAGCGTCACGCCGGACGGCTGCAATAAGACCAAAGCGCCGCAGTAGATCCCGCGTCGATGCTGCTCGAGCCCGTCGATGATGCCAACGGTGCTGCGCTTGGGCGCGCCAGTGATGCTGCCACCCGGAAACATCGCGCGCACCAACTCGGTGAGTTCGACGTCGGTACGCAGGGTCGCAGACACCTCCGTGATCAGGTGGTGCACCGTGGGCAGCGTCAGCAGTTGGGCAACCGAAGGTGCCGCCACCGAGCCGGGAACAGCAAGACGACCGAGGTCGTTGCGCACCAAGTCTACGATCATCACGTGCTCGGCCCCATCCTTTTCCGACCGCCGCAAGGCGTCCACCAAGGCGGCGTCGGCCTCGGGGCTGGCCCCGCGTGGTCGGGTGCCCTTGATCGGCCACGACTGCGCCAACACTCCCCCATCCTCTCCCGCACCAACCGTCGTGGTGAGCAGTGTCTCGGGCGAGTTGGAGACGATGGTGCCAACGGGCGTGGAAACCAGACCGCCCATGCTCGCGGGAAAGCGATGCCTTAGGCCGGCGTACAACGTCGCGGTTCGTAGGCCGAGCGTCATCGCCTCAGCCTGTCCGGTCCATGCCGCGCGCATCGGCTGAGACAGATTGACCTGGTAGGTATCGCCCGCCACGATCCTCGTCTGCGCGGCACGAACCCGGCGGCGGTGCTCTTCGGGCTCGATCCGGACCGACAGCGACTGCAACGGCCACGGCCACTGTGCGCCAATCGGTGTGACGGCAGCCAACGCCGCCCGCAAACGCGAGGCATCCCCGTGTTGGCCCTGCACCGCGCCCGCCCCTAGCCTCAGTGCGGCCGGGTAGCGCCGCATGCACAACCCAGGCAACGCCGAGCGTGTCACTGCGCGCCCGAGCGTATCGGCGGCGCCCAGTTCGTACGAAAGCCATCCGATCCACACGGCGTCGGGACGAGCTCGCCACGCGCGCTGGACCTCATCGAGCACCGCCAGATCTTCGCCGACGATCTCCAGGTCGGGCCAGGCCGCCACCATGCCGCCACCATCGTGTGCATCACCGCCGTCGAGCCACGCGAACCCAGGCAGCCCTGCCGCCGAAAGCCCACACAGCCCCGCGGCCAGCCCCTGAGAGGCCCCGGCCAGACCCTGAGAGGCCCCGGTGTCGCTCACGACGCGCGCGTGCCGGCCAGGTCGGCTGCGAACGAACGCGTATAGGTGATGGCGGACCCGATCGACAGCACGAGAGCGACGTACAGGAAGAACATGCCCATGAAGTGGAAGTCGACAAACTCGCCCGTGAGCGGCCAGATGTAGCGATAGCGCACCAGTACGCAGCGAATGCCAACCAGCTGGAACACGGTCTTGAGTTTGCCACCTTCCCCGGCGGCAATGATGACCCCCATGGAGGCGGCGACGGTGCGCAGGCCCTGGATATAGAAGTCTCGTCCCAGCATCACCACCACGAGCCACGGCGGCATCAAGCCGACGTACACGAGGTAGACCATCACCGACATCGCCATGAGCTTGTCGGCGAGGGGATCCATGAACTTGCCAAACACGGTGACCAAACCCTGCCGTCGCGCGAGGTAGCCATCGAGAATGTCGAGCGCTGAGGCTGCTGCAAACAGCATGCACGCGAAGAAGTTCAGGATCGGATCGGTCGGGTCGATCAGCACGATGACCGGCGGGATCAAGAACAAGCGCCCGATCGTGATCAGATTCGGGAGGTTGAGGATCTCTTTCTTGAATGCCTCAAGTCGGCTGACGCTGGGCGCGGGAGACTCTGATGAGCCGGTGTCGACGTCTGGGGTTGCGTTCATTGGATCCC
The DNA here is from genome assembly GCA_016763875.1 of Nannocystaceae bacterium. GTDB lineage: Bacteria > Myxococcota_A > Polyangia > Nannocystales > Nannocystaceae > JAESSZ01. The sequence continues at coordinate 1,600 of JAESSZ010000929.1, read as the reverse complement.
TGGCGCGCCTACGGCGCCCTCGTTCGGGCCGGGTAGGCTGACAAAAACCGCCCCCTCGCCCTCGCAGTGCAAGAACGGCACCCCGCGCTCCATCCGGGGCACGACGTTGCCGACCCATCCGACGAAACCATCGACGTGCACCCGGTAGGGCCGGTCGGGAGCGATCTTCACCGCGACGAGCTCGCCGGGCACACGCACGGCCAGCGCCCCCTCACCCGCGGCCCGCACAAGCGCTATCTCCTTATCGGTGCGAGACCCCGGGAGCGAACCGACATCCCACATCAACGTCGACTCCAAGGCCCACAACACGCTCTCGACGAAGAAACAGAGGTCGCGACGCAAGCGCAGCGGATAGAAGTGTTCCGTTTCCCGGGCGAGCACCATGTGCCCTTCGCCCTCGAGGGACACCAAGCGCTGGAGCACTTGCGGTACGGCGCGCCCCTGCATGCGCCGACTGAGAGGACGCGTCGCCAGGTTTTCGCTGCACAACAACAAGGAGTCGGTGCGCGTCATGATCTCGCCGCGCACGCGCACCATGAGGTGGCCGTCGGCAGTCAGCGCCAACGATTGCGTGGTCTCCTCGGGGTTGAGCAGGCGACCGTAGGCAAAGTCGGCGATGCCCGGGATCGGAAACGCGGGATCGAAATGCGGCGAGAGGACCATGGGCGAGTGGGCCGCGACAGTGTCGCAGACCCAGGACAAGGCGCCTATCGGCGATAGACCTATCGCGCGATGTGGCGGGCTGGCCCGCGTCGCGCAGTCGACGACGATAACTGCGCCTGGCGCTCGTAGGCGTAGTAGCGCCGCAGGACCGAACGGACGTAAGCCCGAGTTTCGGCGAACGGCGGGATCCCCCCGTACTTCTCGACGTTGCCCGCCCCCGCGTTGTACGCGGCCAAGACAAGCACCATGTCGCCGTCGTAGCGGTTGGCCAACAAGCGCAGGTAGCGAGACCCGCCGTAGACGTTCTGGCGCGGATCAAACGCGTCGGTCACGCCCAACGATCGTGCGGTCCGGGGCATGAGCTGCATCAGCCCAGTGGCGCCCGCGCGCGACACGGCGTGCGGAGAATAGTTCGACTCGGTGTGGATCACGGCCTGGATCAGCGACTGCGGGAGCTGATAACGCTGGGCCGCGCCACGGATAAACGAGTCGAAACGATGCAGCCGCTCCGAAGCCAGCGATACCGGCTCAGCGCGATGACGTGAGGGAGCGCTGCTCGCCGCTGGCCTGGGCCCAGCGCTACCTTCGAGACTCTTGTAGAGCTTCCACGCGCCGCGGCGGCGCTGCGGGACGTTGGTGACGTGCATGACGCCGTTGTCGTCCGTGTACGAGTAATAGTTGTTGCGGCCGCTGCCCGCCGCCGGGGCTGCGGGCGCAGACGGGCTGATGCAGAGCACGGCAAGCACCGTCGCCAGACCCCCAGCCAATCGTAGTTTCGGTCGCCGCACCGCCAAGCAGTCTACCCCGACGAGGCCCCCGGGCACCAAAAGCTCGCGTGAAACGGGGGTGCTACGCTTCGCCGCAGCCATGGCTGCGTCCACTCCGGTCCACCGCTGCCGAACGCTCGTGATCGGGAGCGGCTTGGCGAGCATGTACT
>JAESSZ010000092.1 GCA_016763875.1 Nannocystaceae bacterium | reverse complement strand
TGGCCGACGCCGACGCAAAGTACGGCGAGGACGGCACATGCTGGGTCGACGCGACGACCGCGGCGGTGTGCGCGGCCGAGTGCATCGAAGGGTTCGAGGCGTGCGCGCTGGCGGAGGGCGGTGGTTCGGGAGAGCCTCCGCCGCCGACCTGCTCGCTGCAGCTGATAGCGCCAGGCGTGGAGTCACCCGTGGTGATGGGGGATCGCGCAGAGCTACTGCCGACCGAGATTGGGATCCTCGTCGAGAATTACTGCGGTTGTCATCTCGTGGAGGACAACGGCCAGCTGGTGGAGTTCACCCCGGCCTACACGGGAGCGATGCGGTTCGCGACTCTGGAGGGGTTCCACACCCCGTTCCAAGGTCAACCGGCGTATCGCGAGATCGAGAGACGCTCGATCGACAATCTGAACATGCCACCCGTGTACCACTGCGACACGCTGGAGTTCGGGTCGTGGCCAGCGGGCGACTTTGAGACGTTTAGCGCGTGGCTGGCGGCAGACGCCCCCGACGGCGCGTTGTGGCCGGTGGACTGAGATCGACGCGCGGTTCCGACCCACGCAACCCTACCCGGCCGCACAAAGTCGATGGGCACGACGGAAAAACGAGAAAGCTCGGTGTCCTACGTGTAGGGATGAACACCGGACAGGCTTGTCGAGCGGCGCCAAGGCTGAAAGACTGAGTCATCCGAATCGCATCAACGAAGGGGATGTCGTGCTGTACCGATCGCTAAACATAGTCTTGGGTCTTGTCTCTGGTTTTTGCCTCTCACTGGCCGCGTGTGGTGATGCTGACGCTGACGACAGCGGCAACGGTGTCGGTTGTACACCGGGAGCGGCGGTCGCGTGCGCGTGTCCCACCGGAGCAATGGGCGCTCAGTCATGCCTCCCGGACGGCAGCGGATTCGAGGTGTGCATGTGCGGCGACGTGCAAGCGACCGACGGCGGCGAAACCGAGGGCGCAACCGAAGAGAGCGGCGATGCCGGCATGGACATGGGCGCGGACTCAACGGACGGCGGGGACACGTGCGGCAACGCCACGGAGGACCCCGGGGAGTGCGACGAGACCGACCCCGCATACTGTCCACAAGACTGCGAGGGCGGCACCGGCGACTCCGGCTCAACGGGCAGCGAAGCCGCGTGCGATCCGACCACGCTGCACCTGACCGGACAACCGATCTATCTCTCCATGGTGCCCAATATGGGCTCGCTCTGGGAGCTTGGCGGCGCCGAAGGGTACGGCGCGGGCAGCATGATGTGCGTGGCTGCCGGGGCCGATCACGTGTGCGACTACGAGGAGATTGTCGCCGCCGCGGCACAGAACGACTTCGTGGGCGTTGCCAACGGCACCACCGCGTGGCTGCACCGAACGGTGCCCGCGATGGATGCGAACGGCAACCTCCTCAGCCCCGGAATCGGTGGTCGGTGTCTCGACTGGACCTACGCCACCAATCACATCTCGGACGGTGAGTACGTCACGTTCAACGGCGGCGTGCCCGCCTTCACGTTGGACAACGACACCAACTTCAACGAGGCTGCGCCAGCGCCCAATCCGCACGTGCAGGTTGGGTTGTTGGAGTGCGGCGGCACGATTCGGGCAATCCCGTGTTGCGTCGCCGAGTGCACGCCGGAGGTTTGAACCCGATGCGCCGCCATCGCCGCGGCATTGTCGGTACGATCATACTCGCAGCGTTGGCGATCGCTGCGGGCGGCGAGGGCTCCGTGCCGTGGCCCCACGGGGCACCGCCAACGTCGACCGAATTGGACTCGCTCGTCGTAGACGCCCTCGATCTGTTTGCCCTTGAGCGCTTCGACGAGTTTTTCGAAGCGTTCGAGAAGGGCGAGGACTCCGAACACATCCACCTCCGGCAGGAGCGAATCGACGAGGGGGTGTGGGACAAGGACGCGCTGTTCAACTTCGGCGACTCATTGTTCGACCACGAGTTCCGCGGCTCGGACGGATACGGGGCCCAGCCCAACGCAAAGCTGCAGCGGGTCCACGACGGCACGCGCGGCGGCCTCGATACGTTCTCCTGTGTCGGTTGCCACAGCCTCGGCGGCCCCGACGGTGCGGGCGCTGCCACCCAGAACACGTTTTTCTTCGGGGACGGCGACGCGGCCGCCAGTGCCCAGGTCCGCAATCCCCCGCACGTGCTGGGCCTCGGTTTCATCCAAGCGGTCGCCGCCGAGATGAGCGCCGAGTTGCAGGGCCTGCGAGACGACGCCATCAAACAGGCAACCGAATCAGGGGAGCCCGTCACCGTCGCTCTGGTGACACGCGGTGTCGACTACGGTGCACTGACCGCACACCAAGACGGCGGCGTCGACAGCAGCGGCATCGACGGGATCGACGACGATTTGGTCGTCAAGCCGTTCGGCTGGAAGGGTCGCTTCGCCACCTTGCGGCGAACGATCGAAGACGCAGCCCGAGTGCACTTCGGCATTCAGTCCCATGTCCTGGCGTTGCAATGGATGGAAGAGCAAGACCCCGCGCTGGGCAATGGACCCGACTGGTGGGACCCCGATGGCGACGGACACCAGCGAGAGCTTGAAGAGGGAATCCTAACGGCGGGAGCCACCTACCTCGCGATGCTGGAGGGCCCCGTTGTCATTCCTCCGCATGATCCGCAACTCCGTGACCGATGGGCTCACGGCAGCGCGCTGATGGATGAAGTCGGGTGCACAGACTGTCATCGTCGCGAGCTTCTGCTGACGTCCCCCTTCTGGGACGAGACCCCAGACACAACCGACGGCCCCCCGATCCGCATCAGCCTGCTCATCGATGGCGAGGGTCCCAAGCCCAGTCCGCTCGTGCAGCTCTACTCGGATCTCAAGCGCCACGACATGGGCCCGTCCTTGGCCGACCCGCACGCGGACGACGGCACGGGCGTCGCCGCCTCCGTATTCCTCACCCGACCGCTGTGGGGACTCGCGGAGACCCCCCCTTACTTGCACGACGGGCGGGCGCTCACGATCCCCGAAGCCATCACGATGCACGATGGGCAGGGCGCTGATTCTCGTGACGCTTTCCTTGCGCTGCCGGAGAGCTCGCAAGCCGACCTCCATATTTTCCTGCTCTCGCTGACCCGCGAACCGAAAGTACGGGTGCCTCGATGACAGGGCGCAGCACCCAGCACTTGGCGATCTGCGTGGCACTCAGTGGCCTGGCGTGCGTCGTCTCTGGCAACGATCCCGTCGACATCGAAGCGAGCGATGCGGTGGCGTTGTCCACTATTTCGACAGAACTCCCGGAGTCCGCGGAGCAACAGGCGATGCAGGCATTGCAGCGTGATGCCTGGCGCCGAGAACACCGATTCCGCGATGCTGCCGACCCCGGCCACCTTTTTCGTTCGACACGGGTGAGCCAAGAGGAGATCGATGCGGGCCACTGGGGACCGGAGTCCTTGTTTCAACTCGGCGGCCAGCTGTTCCACCTGCATTTTGATCGTAGCGTGGGTTTCGGAGGCCAGGACTTGCCGATGCTCGGTCGGTTTCACAGCGGCGCCCGAGGAGGTCCGGACGCAACTCGGTGCGCAAGTTGCCATTGGCGGGGAGGCCCCGCGGGCGCGGGCGATGCTGCCGACAACGCGATGCTGCTTTCAGACGGAAACAGCGCCGCGCTGGCAATGCAGCGCAACCCACCCAGCCTAGTTGGCGCTGGACTGCGGGAGATCATGGCGCGCGAAATGACGGCCGAACTCCAGCGCCTGCGGCAGGATGCTATCGAGTTCACCGCCGAGAAGGGCTACGCCGTCCAGATCGACCTCACCGCAAAGGGGGTGGCCTTTGGACGCATCACCGTGCATCCCGACGGCGAGGTCGACCCTACCGAGGTCGAAGGCGTCGACACGGACCTCGTCGTGCGACCGTTTGGGTGGAAAGGCACGTTTGAGTCAATCCGCGACGTCTCCGAAGATGCGCTGAACGTGCATCACGGCATGCAGTCGGACTACCTGGTCGAGACGTCGCCGCCAGCACGCATGGGTGAAGCCGGGGGCATTGATCCCGACGGAGACGGCATTGCCCATGAGATCACCGAGGGACAACTCAGCGCGCTGACGCTGTACATCGCGATGCAGGAGTTGCCGCAGGAGATCCCACCGCAGGACTCGATGCTGCTGTTGTACTGGGCCCAGGGACGCCAGGACTTCGAGTCGCTCGGTTGCGCCGAGTGTCATACGCCGTCCCTGCAGCTTGAGCGACCGCGGTTCCGCTTGGCCTCGCGATACGCGGGACCCGCCTACGGCGTGGAGCTGCCCACGTTTGGGGCCCAGCCCCGACTCGAGATCTCGGCCGACGGCGGCCCGACGCAGCTGCGGGTCTACAGCGACTTCAAGCGGCACGCGATGGGCGAGGGGTT
>JAESSZ010000091.1 GCA_016763875.1 Nannocystaceae bacterium | reverse complement strand
CCCGCCACATCGTCGCCCGACACGTGGACTTCGAGCGGGTAGAGGACCAGCCAACGCGGATCGCCGACAAGTTGAGCAATGAGCGCGACGCGAGCCGCCGCCTGCGCTTCGGCAACGGTGCTCCCGTCCCCCTGGGCCGACATCCACGCCGACCGTGCGGGCGACAAGTCGGTGGCCTCGGACGTCGTGGTCTTGGCGTTCGGCGAGGTGACCGCGTGCGCGTCCGGCCGACACGCCCAACACACAACACAAACAAACAAGACCAAGACGGCTCTCACGTGGCGGTCCCTTGCGCGGCCAGAGCGTCCCAGTCCACCGCGTCCGAGCCCAGGGCGTCGCGAAGCGCATCGATGCCGCGTGCCCGCAGCGCGTCGCGCTCCGCGTCACTGTGTGGCGTAACCGTGGATGGATCGCCGAGTTTCGCCGCGTTGCCGACATCGAGCAGAAAGCCTTCCAGCGCGACTCGGTACGCATGCTCGAACCGATTGCCGTCGACCTTGATTCGCACGGTCCGTTGCAGCAGCGTAAGCAGGTCCGCGTTGAACACCTTGGCGTCTCCGGTCGTGCGGGCAAAACGGCCGTACATCTGCAGCACTTCACCGACTTGAGCGAGGTAGTTATCGACCTGCTCGTCCAACTCATCCCCCTTGCGCTGCCCTTGTGCGCCCAGGGCAAGGACCTGCGGCACACGATCGGCGGCGTCCTCGACGACACGCGCCACCATCGCGCTGGTACGCGGGGCGAGGTCATTGACGCTCGCCCCGGCCGCCAACTGCTGCTCGACCGAACGTCGCACGGCGTGCACAAGGTAACCCCTGAACGCGGCGTCCTCCAGCCGACGTTGGCCTGCCCCCTCCCCGTCACTTCGCCATACGCCCGCCAACTCCGGGTCAAAGGTCTCGTCAACGACATCAGCCAAGAACTCGGAGTCGGCGTTGGCCAGCAGCGCACCGGTCATTAGACGTGCGTTGCGATTGCCCTCCGTCATCGAGCGCGCCACCACGTCGTAGACCTGAATACGAAAGAACTCGTTCTGGTTCTCGATGATCTCGTTCTGCTGGACAACGAGGTAGACTTGGATCAGCGGGATAGACGTCGCGACGAGCGAAAACAGCAGCACGAACAATCGGCGACGAACGAAGAAACGCACGCACGCCTCGCCCAACTCCCGCGCGTCGTCCAAGACCTTGTCGCGCGTCGGCCATTGCTCACGGGGTCCAGCGAACGCACTGGTAGTCTGGACCGCACGGGAAAACGCCCGGACGACGCCGTTGCGATCGAGCAGCGGGATCAGGACCTTCGCCCCACCGCGGATAACCGCCGCCCGTGCCTGCGCGGCAGCGTCGGCCCGATCTCGCAGGGCCTGCAGCTCCGCGGTCAGGCGCACGTTGTCTGCCTGCAACGCGGCAAACTGCTGCTCGAGATAACCCGGGACGGGGGCCTGCTGCGGCATGGGGGGCCCCTGGGATTCCGACGTCACGACGACGGCCTTTTACCGCAGATCGTCGACCGGCGCCGGACCCACGTACCGCGCCCGCGGCCGAATCAAGGGCTGGGGCGCACCACGACCAGCCAGCGAACCGGGCCGACGGTGAAGCCCCTCGCGCTACTGCCTGAACAACACGGACTCGCGCGAAAACCATCGGGTGCAAAACACGAGCAGCGCCGCCGCAATGACCGTCGAGGAGCCCAGGATCGCCACTAACATCGTGTAGTCCATGGTCCCTTTGAGCAGTTCTTTGATCGCCAACGAAATGTTGCTCACGGGGACTAACGCCCACCCCCAACTCAGCGTCACCCCGGGCAGCATGGCCGCAACCGCGGGCAGGATGCACAGCATGTTGAACGGGGCGGCGAACGACTGCGCCTCCTTGAAGCTCTTGGCGTAGATCGAAATGCTCAGGAGCACGGCGGAGAACATCGCCGTGGTCGGCACGAGCATCAGCCATACAAGCGCCAGATCGAGCGTTCCAATCGAGCCGACGACCTCGCCCAACTCGCCCGCGATCTTGACGCCTTCGAGCACAACCCAACCGCCAATCGCGACGAGGCTCAGAGTCGCCGAGACCAACCCGGTGGTGAATACGACCAGGAACTTGCCCAGTACCAGCTGAAGCCGACTGACCGGGGCTAAGAGCAGGGTTTCGAGCGTCCCGCGTTCCTTCTCGCCCGCTCCAAGGTCAATCGCGGGGTACAGCGCCCCTAGAAAACAAAAAGGGATCACCATGTAGGGCAGTAGTCCGCCCGCCACCTCGCCGAGCTTTTCGCGCACCGACGCCGTCCCGCGTTCGACCATCACCACCGGTTTGATAAGCGCGGCCTGGTCGGAAAATGTCGTGACGCCAAGCGCCGTGAGACGGTCGGCACGTACCGATTCGCCGAAGTCGTCGAGAAACGCCCGTGTGCGCGCTTGGACACGACTCGTCACCGAAGCGTTGTCGTAGTGCAGCTCGACGATCGTCTGCTGCGAGTCACCCAGAGGCGGCGGGACCACCAGCGCAAGCTTGATCTCTTCGTCTGCTAACGCCGCGGGGACGGCATCCTCGGACGACAGCGACACCCGCTCGAAGCCCTCGGCCTGGGCCAAGGCAGCTTCGACACCGGGCAAATTGTCCGCCCCGAACACCGCGTAGCTCAGCGTTTCGGTGGCCGCTTTTTTGTTGGCATCGGCGACAAAATCCACCGTCAGCTGCATGAGCAGCGGGATGAGCACCAGCGGCAGCACAAGCATGAACATGAGCGTCTTGCGGTCGCGGCTGACCTCAAGGAGCTCTTTTTTGTAGACGGCGAGCAGCGGGCCCATGTTCTTAGGCAGCATCGATGACCTCCGCGTGCATGAGGGTGAGAAACGCTTGGTCTAACGTGTCGCACTCGCTCTCGGACCGCATCTGATCGACGCTCCCGGAGAAGCGCAACTTGCCTTGGTGGATGAGCACCACGTGGTCACACACGCGCGCGACCTCGTGCATGTTGTGGGTCGATACAATCACCGTCTTGCCTTCGTCTCGGCAACGCTCAACGAGCGCAACAATCGCCTCCGCGGCGGGGACATCGAGCCCCGTGGTCGGCTCATCAAAAACGATGACGTCCGGATCGTGAACCAAGGTCCGTCCGATGTTGACCTTCTGCTTCATCCCAGTCGACAACGCGTCGCAGCGTTTGTCCATGTAGTTGTGCATGTCCAGGGTCTCCGCCAGTTCGTCGATGCGACTGTCGAGGGTTGCGCGAGCCATCCCGTGCAGACGTCCGAAGTACTGCAGCAGCTCGCGTGGGGTCAGGCGCCCATACAACCCCGTGTTCCCCGACAGAAACCCGATGCGACGACGCACGAGCAGAGGTTCGCGGACGATGTCGATCCCGTCGACCTTGACCCCACCGGACGTCGGCTGCAGTGAGGTCGACAGCACCTGCAGCAACGTCGTCTTCCCCGCGCCGTTGGGTCCCAACAAACCGGTGATTTTTCCACCCGGGGCCGAAAACGAGACGTCGTCCAGCGCGTAGAACGAGCGCCCACGGTCACGAGGATCAGGGCTTCCCCCCGCGAGCTTGCCCTTCTTCTTGGGTTGCTTGAACACTTTGACGAGACGCTGGACTTCGAGCATGGACCTCCGGACGCTGGCCGCACTGTAGCCAAGCCCGTCCCCTACCTGACCCGGGCGCGTGACATTTCCACCTTGAAGAGCAATCCGCTCCGTGTCGTACCCCTGGGCTCACACGCACCGGCCGCGGTCGCCCCAAACTCCCGGAAACGGGCAAGATCGGACCGTCGCCTGAACCGTTGATAGGGCCCCGTACGTCAGTCGTGACCTTGCACGCGGTGCACGGCACTGGAATACTCTGCGGCAGTCTCACGTTGATGCACGCCGGAGCCGGGCGAAGGAGTCGGTCGCCATAGCACCCCGAATTACCCTCGAGATCCGTTACCCAGACCGCTCGCCCATCACCCGCACGTTCGGGCCAGGGCGAATGGTGATCGGGCGGGAGTCGGGTGACATCATTCTGGGCGACAAAGAAAGCTCGGCTTTGCACGCCGAGCTTGAGTTCACCCAGGGTCGGGTGATCGTTCGCGATCTCGGGAGCCGCAACGGCACCCTCAAAGACGGCAAGCGACTCCCGCAGTTCGCGTTGCTCGCCGGCCAGGGCTTTCGCTGCGGAACCACTGATGTCTTGTTGCTGAAGATCGAGGGCGCAGGCCAAGCGCCCGAGGCCGGGGGCACCGCCGCCGGTAGCGAGCAACTCGACGAGGCGCTCGGCGAGTCATCCGCAACGCTGGAGGGGATGCCGCCGCCTGCAATGGCGGGCGAGTCCCCGGCGATGTTACCCGACAGTGCCTTGCCGACGAT
>JAESSZ010000928.1 GCA_016763875.1 Nannocystaceae bacterium | reverse complement strand
GACGCTATCGTCGCTGGATACGTGCAGCACCGTTTGCGGTTATAGTCCGGGCATGTCCGACATGCCGAAGTGGCTGATCCCAGTGGTCATCACCACGTGGCTCAGCGGGGGCATCGCCGCTTACTACGGCTACTGGCTCCCCGTCGTTGTGCTTTTGGGGCTCGGAATCCTTGCTGCAACGGCGGCGGCTGGCATGCTGTGGGCCAACCGCAGTGCGCTGCGAGTCGCCAAAAACGCGATGACCCAGCAGGCCGCCCGCTCGATGAAGGAAACGGGCGCCGAGGCTACAGAGCGCCGTCGCCAAGAGGTCAACCGACGGCACGAGCGCAATCGCAAGCGCCGCCGCGGTAAGTAACCCGCGGAGCCATACGGTCAGCCTCCCCCGGCCGAGCGCGATCTCCGGGGAGAGCGCAACGCCAAGATCGGAAAGGACGGACCGTAGCAAGCCTCCAGGGGACTATCGGGCCGGACAAGGGCTTCTCCGGGGACTCCGCGGTAATGCGCGGCTCTCGCCGAGAGCCGACTATGGTAGTTAGCCGTCCGGTGTCGGACGCGCCTCGGGACGACGCGGAGCTGCTCTCCGCCTGGCGCGACGGCGACAACAAGTCCGGCGACAAGCTGGTTAAGCGTCATTTCTGGGCGGTGTTCGGCTTCTTCCGCACCAAGGTCCACGACGCGGCGAGCGACCTGACGCAGCAGACCTTTCTGGCGTGCGTGGAGTCCCGCGATCGCATCGACGCAAAACGCAGCTTTCGAAGCTATCTGTTTGGGATCGCGCGGAACAAGCTGCTGCATTTCTTGCGCGCGCACTACCGAAAGCCCGACCAGGTCGACCCCTCGCGCATGTCGGTGTACCAGGCCGGCCAGCAGCCCGGCTTCGTCACCATGCGCGAGGATCAGCGCCTCCTCATCCAGGCGCTGCACCGACTCCCCATCGATTTTCAGATCACGATGGAGTTGTTCTACTGGTGGGACCTGACGGTGCCTGAGATCGCGGCCGCGCTCGACGTTGCGCCCGGCACAGTCAAGAGCCGTATGGCGCGCGCCCGCGGCATGCTCAAGGAGTCGATCGAAAACATTGACGCCTCCGAGGCCGCGAAAAAGTCGACCATCCAGGCGTTGTCCGACTGGAAGCCGCCGCCCGAGGACTGACCGCCCTCGGCCACAAACTACGAGTTTGTAGGCCCAAAATCGGGCCGCCGCGACCCCGGCAACGTGCACGCAGCAGGACGCTGCCTTCGCTCTCGGTACCGATGTGGCCACACCGATGGTCACGGCCGGATCGACGACGCATAGGAGGTTGGTGGTCTGCACCAAGTTATCGACTCAGGCTCTTGTCGCGGGGCTCGTCATAGTCGCCGGTTGCGCCGACGACGGCGGGGATGGAGGCGCCTCCACTGCGTCATCGTCGGGGTCATCGTCGGGGTCATCGTCTGCGTCTACGCCATCCAACCCGGCTGACAGCGACGACGGTCCTCCGGGCACCACCACGTCTGGTCGAGCCACTGCGGATAGCGGCGACGACACGCCAGGAACCACGACAACCGCAAGCGCCGACTCAGCCTCAGGATCGACGACGGGTAGTGACTCGGACAGCGAGTCGGGCACGACGGGCGGCAGCACGGGCACTAGCGGCACAGATGCCTCCGGCAGCAGTTCAGGCAGCAGTTCAGGCAGCAGTTCAGGCAGCAGTTCAGGCGGCGAGAGCGAGCTGGACCTGTTCGAATCGCCGGAGGTTTTCGGGGACCAGCCGACCGAACTCGACCTGATCGGGGACTGGAATCTCCCAACCGACGGCAGCGCACCTGGGTACTCGATGCGACTGTCAATCTCGGCCGCAGGGGCGTTCACATGGACCGAGAGGAACGCTCTATGCACGGTCACCCGAGAGGGCGCAGGCACACTGTGGGTCTCCGGCGCCGCGTTGGTCATGCTGTTCGAGACCTTCTCGGACAGCGCCCCGTGGGATGTCGACGAACAGTTCGGGTGGACTTCGGAGGCGCCGTTTCTCATTCGAGCCGGCTACGCGCCGGTCTTGGGGCACGTCGCAGTCACGGTCACACCCGACATGCGTGTCGCGCTTCCCTGGGCGAGCCGAGGCTATCGACGCACGGCTGGAGGAACGACCGGCGAAGACACGTGGGTGGCCGAGACCGAACTGTGGGACGTGGCACCCGGTGGTGTCGCCGCGACCATTGTCGCTCGCGACCGCCACACACTCACCGTCGCCAAGGGCGAGGCGTGGCACGTCATCAATCACTGGTGGTACGCGGACGGTGCACAAACGACCGAGCCCACGGAGTTCTACCTGTACTCCTACTCGGACAACGGCACCGGCACGCTGACCGTGGACGGCCAACCCTACGTCTACGTCGGCAACGCCATGGCCAGCTACGCGCCGGGCGACAACTTCCAGCTCGGGGCCAGTTCCACCTGCCCCTAGCAACCGAACTCGTTGACCGAGTCTTGGTCCAGCACTCGCACAAAACCATCGAGTCCGACTTCCTCGCGCAGAGTGATCGTGGCGGCGTCGGCATCGTCGCGGTTGAGAAACGCACCCACGACGACGTGGTAGATCGCGGTGTCGTCTTTCCAACTCTCGACGACGTGCGCAGTGTCGTTGGTGGCCGGAAACCCGCCGACGTCGAGGAACCCACCGATGCTGAGTTCCGCGTTGTTGATGCGTTCCGCGAGGCTGTAAGCAACGCCAAGGTCATGGGTTGCGGCGGCCTGGACCGTCAGTGGCTCGACCGTCGTGCGCCGCGCCTGTGCAATGGTCCGGCCCGAGGCACCAAGAACGTCGGCCGTAAGCTCGAACAGGTTGAACAGATGCGGGTCGTCCCAGGTGCGCTCGATGTCTTTGCAAGTCTCGGCGGTGTCGTCGCAGACCGTGATGAAGCCGTGTTCGATCGAGATCGTTTTTCCGTCCGGCACCAGTGCGGCCAGGCGGCCCGCCCACTTCGCGTACGACCGCGCACGTTCGGGAGACCACTGGGCATCACTGGTGCCCGAGCTGATCGCCAGTGAAACCTTGTCGGTCTCTACGTACACGCCGTCCCAACAGGCACTCACGGTCACCGGGGCGGCGACGGCAAAAGCGACGGCTGCGAGGGCGGTGGGGAGGATGCGGGATTTGAGCGACATACCGCTCTACAGAGCAGGAACCGCGCCTCACCGAAACAGCAACGTTTACGTGCGTTTCGCCGATATTCAGAACGAATCGACTTATTTAGGACACGATCAGGGTCTTATTCGGCGAATCAGGATGCTAATCATGTCAAACGTCGCCCTCGCAGAGACGTCGCGCTCGGCCACTCAGCGATCCGCGAGCCAGCGATCGATCCGCGCCAACGCTTCGGGCCGTGCCCGATCGCTGCGCCCGTAGTCCTGGCGCGCCCGGTTGGCGGTCGCGAGCGCATCCTGCTGCTCACTCGCGCCCCATAGCGCGCCAGCCTCGGCGAATGCCAACTCAAAGCGGTCGATCGGTGCGAGTGCATCCCCGGCGGCGCTGTGCTGCGACCGAATCACGGCCAGTACTTCTTGGGCTCGGCCGGCCTCGATCAAGAGCCAGGCTCTCCGAGCGACTGCCGTCACCACATCGTGGTCGGCGGCGCCGAGTGTCGAGGACAACGCTGCCACGCGGTCCAGCAGTGCGACCGCGTCGTCGGGCCGCGCCTGCTTCTGCCGGAGTTCGGCGAGCACGATGAGTATCGGGGCGGCCCGCGGATGCCCCGGGCCAAAGTGTTTCTCGACCCGTGCAAGGCCGTCGCTGAGCCGCTGCTCGGCCGCCGGTAGCTCACCCTGCGCGAGAAGAACCTGCCCAAGTTGGTGCTCCAATCGGAGCATCGTCACGTGGTCCTCAGCGCTGTGTTCGCGATGCGCCGCGATGGCGTCTTGGCACCGAAGCCGGGCCGTCGCCAGTTCGCCTTGCTGCATCAAGACCCGGCAAAGTTCACCAAGCAAGGGGGCAACAGAACCGTCGACGCTGGGCAGTGCGATCGCCCGCTCCAGCAGGCTTCTCGCCTCGTCGTGACCGCCCTGCGCGCTCACGACAATCGCGAGCGACAGCAGCAGGTCGTCGAGTTCCCCGTCCGACGCGCCCGCGCCACCATCCGTGAGCTCAAGCGCGCGCCGCAGCCGGTTTTCAGCATCCTGGATCTGGCCGCGTTGCAGCGCAATTGTGCCGAGGCGGGTGAGTGCCGAAGCGACCGAGGGATGCCCGGAGCCAAGCGCAGATTCGGCCAGGGCAAGCGCGTGCTCGGCCTGTGTACTCGCTTCGTCGCGACGGCCCTTGACCAACAGCGCGTCCGCAAACCCTCCATACAACGCCAGCCTCATTGGGGGGGGTACGTCTTGGACACTGGCGTCAACGGCCTTGCGCACGCCTTCGTAGGCGACGATCGCGTCGTCCCAACGCTCGACAGCAGCCAGCCCGCGAGCCCGGGCCAACCCTACGTCGACAGCCACAAGGCCGCCTACGTCCCCCAAAGCGTCGCTCGCTTTGGTGAGCCAGCTCCCCGGATCCGCGGACAACTCGGTCGACACGCGTATGACCCCCGCAGCGGCCTGTGCCGCCACGCGGGTGTGTCCGGCCTGGAGAGCCACCGCGTAGGCGTCTTCGTACGCGAGGCGGGCCGATGCAAGGTCACCACCCCCCAAACGTGCGCTCTCGCCCTCGGCCAAGGCTGCTTCCGCCACCAACGCGTCGAAGCCGAGATCCTGTGCGGCATGACGAGCAGCAGTCGCAGCCACGAGACCAGCGTCTGCTTTCCCGCTTCGGGCCTGCAGTCGTGAGATGAGGATTCGGTGCCGGATATCGACCGCGCGAATGGATCCGTCCGCAGGTGCAGGGGGGGGAGAGTCGAGACAGTCTCTCGCGTCGGGGACGATCTCCAGCAACGTCTCCAGCTCGGAGATGTGCTCGGGAGTCACACGAGACAGCCACTGGATACCGGCATCGATCCCTCGCGCGGAAAGTACGAGGCACTGCTCGGTCGCGCGGTCGATTGGTACGGTCTTGCACGCCGCCGCCCGCATCTCGGACCAGCCCGCCTGACGCTGATCGAGCG
>JAESSZ010000927.1 GCA_016763875.1 Nannocystaceae bacterium | reverse complement strand
TTCGCCAACTGCACCAGACCCATCGACGAGGCAATGTCGGTGAGGTTGTACTTGTAGCCGGGCAGCACGACTTCGTAGTGCTTGTAGCCCTTGTCGCCAAAGCGCTCCCAGGCGTCGGCGGACAACCCGTGCAGAGCCGCGGTTCGGATTATCTTGGCCAGTGCGGCGTCGTTGGTGGTCACCATGCCGCCCTCACCGGTCGTAATGTTCTTCGTGACGTAGAACGAAAAACACGTGAGCGAGCTGATCGAGCCGATCCGCTTGCCCTTGTAGCGTGCCTCCAGGGCGTGGGCGGCATCCTCGATCACGAGCAGGTTGTGCTTCTTTGCAACCGCGCCGATACCGTCCATGTCGCACGGTCGCCCGGCGAAGTGCACGGGCATGATGGCTCGTGTGCGATCGTTGACCGCGGCGGCGATTCCCGCAGGATCGATATTCTGCGTCTCGCGCTTAACATCGACGAAGACCGGCGTGGCCCCGGTGTGGATCACCGAGTTGGCGGTCGCGCAAAAGGTGAGCGGGGTGGTCACGACCTCGTGGTCAACCCCGACGCCGGAAGCCACCATGGACAGGTGGAGCGCCGCGGTGCAGGAGCCCACGGCGCACGCGAGGTCGGCGCCAACATACTTCGCGATCTCGTTCTCGAACTGGTGGGTCTTGGGACCGGTGCCGATCCAGCACGTCTTGAGCGTCTCAGTGACCGCCTGGATCTCGTCGTCGCCGATTAGCGGGCTGCCGAAAATGATGTAGTCGGTGCTCATGCGAGGGGCGGCAAAATAGCACCCTTTCGGATGTGGCCGCGATTGGCGATAGTCCCCGCGTGTCTGAGCCCCAAGCGTTGCTGCTCGAGAGCGTTCACGAAACCGCGGCGGAGTCGCTGCGCGCGCACGGCATCACGGTCCAGACGCGACCCAAGGGGCTAGGCGAAGACGATTTGATCGCGGCCCTGCGCGAGATGGGCGACGGTCCGCTCATGGTTGGCATCCGCAGCAAGACCCACGTGACCGCGCGTGTGCTCGAGGCGGTGCCCAACCTCATCGCGGTGG
Organism: Nannocystaceae bacterium; assembly: GCA_016763875.1. GTDB lineage: Bacteria > Myxococcota_A > Polyangia > Nannocystales > Nannocystaceae > JAESSZ01. The sequence goes on along the minus strand of JAESSZ010000927.1, from coordinate 2,845 downwards.
GAGCCTTTTGTATCGGGACCGACCAGATAGCGCTGGCCGAGGCTCAGCGTCGCGGGGTACCGGTTTTCAACGCCCCTTTTTCCAGCACACGCAGTGTCGCCGAACTGGTGGTCGCCGAGGTCGTGATGCTGTCGCGCGGCGTGTTCCAACGCAGCATGGCGGCGCATCGCGGCAAGTGGGCCAAGAGCGCGGCGGGATCGCACGAGGTTCGCGGCAAGACGCTGGGGATCATTGGGTACGGCCACATCGGAAGCCAGGTCAGTATTTTGGCCGAAGCGTTCGGCATGCGCGTGCTGTACTACGACATCGACCTCAAACTCCCGCTTGGCAACGCGGACAAGAGCGTCACGATGCAGGCGTTGCTCGCCGACTCGGACTTCGTGACTCTGCATGTTCCCGACACGAAGCTGACCCGAGGCATGTTGGGCGACGAAGAACTCGGCTACATGAAACCGGGCGCGTTTTTGCTCAACCTCAGCCGCGGCAAGGTCGTCGACATTCCGGCGCTTCGTGAGCGACTGGTCAGCGGGCATATCGCGGGCGCGGCCCTCGACGTCTACCCGGAAGAACCGGCGAGTACGACCGAGGAGTTCCGCTCAGAACTCCGTGGCATCGACAACGCGATTCTCACGCCGCACATTGGCGGCAGCACCGTCGAGGCGCAGGCGAACATCGGTCGCGAGGTTGCGACGGCGCTCGAGCGTTGGATTGGAACCGGATCGACCTTGGGGTGTGTCACGTTGCCGCAGCTCGACGCGCCCGCGCCGTCCCGCGATGCCAGCGGCAGTCGCATCGTCAACATTCACAGCAACGTCCCGGGCGTACTCTCGGCTATCAACTCCGTGGTGGCCGACTCGTCCGTCAACATCGTGGGGCAGTCGCTGGCGACCAACGAAGAGGTGGGGCTGCTGTACATCGACGTGCAGATCTCACCGAATGACGCCAAGGCCAGAGAACTGCGGGATGCGATCGACGCACTCGAGACTTCGATCCGCACGCGCCTCATCGCCCTGTAGCCGACTCAAATGAATGCTCAGCGAATAGCGACCACGGCGGCAAAGATCTGCGAGCTGTTTTCCGCGGGGGTGCCCGCGGTCGTTGCGGTCGACGGGCCATTGTTCGAGGCGCACGAGGTCTTCGAGTGGATCATCGCGGCGCACCCTGCCGCTCGCGAAAACACCGCGCTTCAGAAGATCCGCGCTCTGAAGGCCAGTTGGGGTGGTCCGGCGCATGAGCCAGAACCAGAAATTGCGGATCCAGGGCGACAGGCCGAGATCTACGCCAACGCAGGCATGCTGCTGGACGCTCATCCTCATCTGCCGCGCGATTGTGAGACGTTCGAGGTCTGGGTCGCGCGTGTCGGCGCCGTGCTGGGCCGGTTCGGCATGCAGGCTCCGGGGATCGAGTGTGCAAGTTGGGAAGCGCTGCATCGGCTGCAGTCGCTTCTTGCGCCCGTACTGCGCGAGACCGGGCCGCGAACTCATCGATACAACGCGTTCCTCGGCGACTACGCGCGGACTCCGTTCGGGTTTCACATCGACCCGCACCAGGAGGCGGTGTTTCAGTACGTCATCACGGGCCATCGGCGCGCGCTGTTTTGGGAGGGTCTGTCGCTGCGAGATGCCGACGCGGACTGGGTCGAGGACACCACCGGCTCGACGGACCCTGCCCGTGCCGCCGACATCGTTTTGGAGTTGGCGCCCGGGGACCTGGTGTACTGGCCGGGCACCTACGTCCACGGCATGGAGCCGAAGGGACCATCACTGGCGCTGAGCATGGTGGTCGATCGTGCATCCCCGCGGACTCGGGCGGACGTCGTTTCGTCGCTGGAAACGGCGACACAAGGTGGCGCTGTGGCGCTGCCGCCGGTTGGCGAGCCGTATGATGTGCGACCGCACTCTACGCTGGTGCGGCACGCGGCATTTCCGGTCTGCTATGAGCGTCACGACGACGTTCTGCTCGTGGGCGTGTGCGGACGGACGTTCGATTGGCCGGATACCGGAAGCGCTGCTGCGGCAATGCGCCTGCTGGATGCCGTCAATGCCAGCACCATCGTCGACGTCGAGGCGATCTTGTCTCAGTGTGTCGACGACACGCTGCCGGCCGGGCTCATCTGCGAGGCGCTCGGCATGCTTGTCGCCCTCGGTTTTTTTGCCGTGCCCGCGTCTTGAGCACGAGGCGCACTCGACTCAAAGACTCGCGGTGGCCTGTTCCCGAACGCGGTCCAGCGCGGGGCGGTCGGGCTTGCTCTCGCCGATGTGGCGCCACACGATCATCCCCTGGCGATCGACGATAAATGTTGCGGGTACCGCGAGCGTTTCGCCCGCATGTTTCACCCCGTAGTCGGCGGCGACGGAGGCGTCGCTGTCGGCGAGCAACGGAAAGCTCGCCCCGATCCGCGCGGCGAACTTCACCGAGTTCTCGCGCGAGTCGGCCGAGATCGCGGCCAGACCGATGCCGTCCGCAGCGATTGCGTCTTGTTGTTTTGCGAGTTCGCCCAACTGGCGACGACACCAACCTCACCAAAAACCGCGGTAGAACACGATGATGGCCGGGCTTGCGTCGCGCAGTTGAGCCAGCGAGACGGCCGCGCCACCCTGATCGGGCAATGTGAACTCCGGGGCGAGTTGCTGCACGGTGCGCTGGACCCCTTCGCTCCGTAGTCGACACCCGGTCCACAGCGTGAGACCGAACACACCTACGACGAAGTTCCGGCGCTGGATCTGCATTTCGGGCGCGATTGTACCCCTAAGCCGCAGCAGCCGACCCTTGCCGAGTTCGGGTGGCTCGGTGTCTGATGCGTCCCATGCCGTCGCGTCGACCGACGAATCCACTGCGCCTCATT
>JAESSZ010000926.1 GCA_016763875.1 Nannocystaceae bacterium | reverse complement strand
GGGGGCGTGGAACGGATCGGTCATGCCGATTGTCTTGGCGCTGCGGCGTGGCGCGGCGCGTCGCGGTGGGCCGCCGATCGTGGTCACCCGGCCGCCATTGGCCATGGTCATCGAGCCTCCGACTCCAGTGGCGCGGCTCGGGATCCCCTGCTTCGTGGTGCGGGTCGCTCCGCCGCTACGGGCGGGCGTGGTTTTCGCAGCGGTGCGGGTCGCTCCGCTATTGCGAGCGGGCGCGCCATCGCGTGCACCGGGAACATTGCGCACGGGGGGACCGCTCCGACTGGGCACATCGCGGACCGGGGGCCCATCGGTGCTGGGCTTGCTGCGGTGCGGCCCGGCGGCCATGGGCGAACCAGGGCCACCAGGAGACGGCGAGGTGTTCGCGCCGTTGGTCGGTGCGCCAGCGCTCGGTCGAGATCCGGGACCTCCCCCGTTTTGGTGGTGGTCATGATGGTGGTGGTGCGGGTTGGTCACCGGAATGCCATACGCGTGATATCCGTAGACGCCGACGCCACCCCAGTACCAACCGGCCCCGTAGTAGCCGACGCCCCAGTAGTACGGAGAGTACGGGTAGTAGCCGTTCCAGCACGCGACCAGCGGACCTGGCGATCCGTAGTAGTAGACCCACCCGCTGTAGTAGGGGTCGTAGAACACAAAATCGCCGTGCACGTTGTAGTACCAACTCCCCGCCCAATAGACGCGCGGGAACGAGTCGATCGGTTCGACGTACGTGTGCGTGTATGTCACGACCTGGGCGCGATCGCCGGAGGACAGGTCGTGATAACCGACCACGCCGCCGGTCTCGACCGCGTAGGTTCGCTCGACCACCTGGACTTGGTCCTCGACACCGGGCTCGGCCACGATGACTCGCGGCGAGGCCGGGTAGTGCGGATCAGAAACGCGCGCGTTCTGGCTGGCGCAGCCGGAGGCGACGATGAGCGCGCCCAGTGCCATCCCAAGGCACGCGAACCTGTTCAGCAGCGGGCCGCGTTTCTGGGGTTTGCCGGTCGACACGGTACAAGCATTAGCCGTTGGTAAAGCATCGGCAAGACGTGGATCCCTGCAAATTGGCGGTGAATCGCTGGAAACGCTCAGCCGCGATCAGGGGGATCCCCCTGTGCATCTGGCGCCTCGCCCTATGAAGCTGTGCCGCCGCAGTGTAACGTTGGGCGCGTTTGTGAGGCAGTAACCCGTGCACGTACTGCGTTTTGTCACCGGAAAGTACGAGGGAAAAGACTTCCCCCTCGACGAGGCGCGCAGTTTTATTGCTGGCCGAAGCACCGAGGCGGACCTGGTGCTTGCCGACGATGCGGTGAGCCGCAAACACGCCCGCTTCTATCCCTCTCGCGGCCGGATCTGGGTTCGTGACCTCGGCTCGCGCAACGGCACCGTGATCAACGGCACCGTTGTTGAGCACTACTGCCTCCGTGCCGGCGACCGCATCGCCATTGGATCGAGTCTCGCGAAGTTTGCGACGCTTGAGCAAGGCCAGGTCGCTAAGGAGCGCGCGGGCGAGCGGACAGGCCACGGCAGCGATGTCTCCGGTCGTTCGATGACGGGTAGCATCGAAGAGATCCCGTTGATGGACGTGCTGCAGTGGCTTGCGACCAGTCGCAAGACCGGCACGCTGTTGGTCAAAGAGCCCGACGGTGGTCGCGTGGGGTCGTTGTACCTGCGTGACGGGAAGGTTTTCTACGCTGCGATTAGCAACAGCAAGAGCCTCTTCCCCGAAAAGGCGTTGATGCGGATGCTCGCCTGGACGCGGGGCAGCTTTGAACTCGAGAGCACGACGATCGACGACGTCGAAAGCGAGATCAGCATGTCGCTTGAGCACATGCTCATGGAAGCGGCACGTATCGAGGATGAGCTGAAGAACCTCGCGCGGCGTGCGACGCTTCCGACTTCACCAGATCTTGTGGCGATCGTCTCGCCCGGGCCTGTGCAATGGCGAGAGCTCGAGGATCCCGAGTTGGACTTGCTGCAGGCCTACGTTGAGCACGGCGGATGGCAGGCGCTGCTCGACGCGAGCAGGTCCGACGATCTCAAGCTCACCCGCGTTCTGGTGGGCTTGCACAAAAAAGGCGTCGTTCGCTACTAGCGACGTTGTGGCGAGCTAGGCCGCGCTGACGTCGTCTTCTTTGGATCCCGGCGGGTCCGCCGTCGTCAGCTCCGGTGACTCCGACTCCGGGTCGGCAGCGCCTTCGAGGTCGACCTCGGGCTCATCGAAGAACTCACGAAGCTTGGCGTAAAACGGTTGCGCCACGACGCACGAAGAGTGGCCGCCAGGCAGCACCACGTAGTCGCGCTCGCGATCGACACCCTGAAGAACTTCGGGCAGCGGACACATCGCGTCGTCGGCCGCGCTGATCTGACGCACACGAATCCCGGGCGGCATGGGGGCACTGCGGAGATCCGCGAGAAATGGGCTGGTCGGCAAGACCTGCCAGACCGACGGACTGAGCATGCCCACGGTGCCAACCCCGGCCAACCCGACCCACGTTCCGCTGATCGGCGTCCCAAGAAGAGCAACCCGCCGAATCCAGCGATGGGCCTGCATGAACTTGATCGCGTGCATCGCAACCAGGCCGCCCATGCTGAAGCCAACGACGTCGACCTGCTGCACGCCGAGTTCGCTCTCGAGTGCCTCGAAATGGGCCACCATCTCTTGTGCCGACCGACGCAACGAACTCAGTTGGAACGTTCCGTGGTGGTAACTGAAGACCACTCGCCCATCGGCTTGGAAGCGCTGGGTCAGCGGGACCATTGTTCCGCGGGTACCCATGAACCCGTGCGCGAGGACCACCGGCGGCGAGCCGGGCTTGGTCCAGGACATGTCGCCCGCGAAGTGGTTGCCCCGTACCAGATGCCGCGCGTACGCCAGACTGTGATTCACAGTCTTGACTGCGCGATACCATCGCCCTCGCTTACGCGGCTCCCCCAACGCTGGAATCCTACCAGGAGATCGACCACAACGCTGTTCTCTCCCAGGAACAGTGTTCAGACCGGGAAAGGTCGGATTCGCGCCTTGAGATCAACCGTGCGACATCGTGTGTCCTGGCAGTACATCAACCGACATACCGAAGGATGCGGAGCACTCTACGTTTTGTCCGGTGGATCGCCGGAAGGTAGCGCCAGAGCGGTCGTGGGGCCGGGGGCCGGGGCCTCGGGGAGCATGCCTCGAAACATACCTTCAGCCGCGCCTGGTCCCAGGGCTCGGAGTCGGGATGCGGCCTCGCTGGCGAGTCGTGTGCCCGGGAACGCCGCCGAGGCGTCCTCGTAGCGGGAGGCCGCCAACTGTCGCTCGCCGATGTGCTCATACGCCTGGCCAAGGTGGAACAGGTAAATCACCAACGCGGGGTTGTACTCCAGCGCTTTGAGCCCGCCGTCGAGCAGCGCCACCGCTTCGCGCGCGCGGCCCATGCGAACAAGACAAAGGCCTTCGACGGCGTTCCAAGCCGCGTGCACGTCTTTGAGGAAGGCCGCAGGTACGTGGTCGAGGCACTTGTTACGGTCGCTGCGAATCGCGTCCAGACGGGCCTGGTCGGGCTGCTCCTCGAGAATCGCCAACTCGTGGCGTCCGAACGCC
>JAESSZ010000090.1 GCA_016763875.1 Nannocystaceae bacterium | reverse complement strand
CGCGAGATCGAGGCACACCTCGCCGAACTTGGGACGATCATCGATACCGACGGACCCACGCCGATAGCGACTGCCGAAGCACTCGCAGCGCAGCTCGCAGTCTGAACCTCTCGCGCCCGATGGGATCGCTCCCCACCCGCGGAGTCACACCACCCCGTTCACAAACCATCGCTTACCCACCCCGACTGACCACCGCCCGGTCCACCCGGCCTCCGCCACTCAGATGTTAAGCATGTAAGAGTAAAACCCAACGAAGAGCACCGCGACGATCCCGATCTTAATCAAGCGCGACCGAGACCCAAGACCCGCGGCTTGCAGGGCCGCCTCGTCCTCAGCGTCGTTAACATCCCAGTTCGTCAGCGGCGTTGCATCCATCAGCCCGAACTCGCTCCGGAGTTTCGGATGCAGCTGACCCACCACGCGGGCCAAGTTCTTGGCCGCCGCTCCGAGCGCAGCTCGTTCCGAGCCAAGGATCGCTTGCTGAAGCTGTGCCGCGGCATAGTGCTCGCCGAGCTCAGCGGCGGCTTTGCGCAGAAGATTGACCGCATCCGCAAGCTCTCGCGCCGCACCGGGCGTAGCAGCAGACCCACCCCCGTCGGTGGCGTACTTCGTCGCGGCGATCACAGCCGCTCCAACGACGCCGCCGACCATCGCGGCGCCGGTCACCCGATCGGACGCGACGAGAGCCAGTTCCGCGGCTGCCGTTCGTGGGGCCGAGTCCAGCAGGCGGTCGGCCTCACGGAGATAGTCTAGGCACGCCTGCACGTTACCCACTGCAACTCGGAACGGGCCAGCCTGCACCCCAATTTGAGTACCAAGTTCCTCAAGCGCACGTCGAGTCGACTACTCAGGCCGCGGTCGTTCGGCTCTCTCGGATGATCCGTGGGTGGCGGGCGGCGATGCTCAGCAGAGCGAGGCCCGGCCCATCCGGGGTGACACGGTCCTGCTCCCAGTTTCGAAGGGTGTGCACGCTGATTCGGAGTCTCTCGGCGAACTCCTCCTGCGTGAGACTCACGAACCGTCTTAGCGCGGCGACGTCACCCGGATGAAGGTCCCCGGCAATAATGCGCTTCCTCTGCCGCCGAGTCAGAGCCCGGCTCATTTCGTCTTTCGTTAGCTGTTGTTTATTCGCCATGAGTCGTCTCCACAAGCTCCCGATAGAGTCGTTTTTCCACCTCGTCGGCCCACCAAGCGCTGATGATACGAATCAAGTCATCGCTCCGTTCCGTCCACACCACCAGGACGAGACCGCGCCTAATCGGCCCAATGGATTTGAAGCGGTCCTCGGTTTGACTGTGGTCCATGTCATAGATCTCAAGAACCTCGGCGTCGGTGGTGAAAAGTTCCTTAGCTTCCTCGAAGCTGACGTCGTGGAGTTGCCGATTTCGCGCTGCCTTGTCCGGATCCCATTCGAAGCGCACGAACGATTATAAGCTAGTAGCTTAGTTGGGCAATCGCCAACACCGACGAATCTGGCCCGTGGCCGCCAAGACGGCTGGCAGACTGCTTCAAGTTCCGCAACGGACCCGAAAACGCGCGCAAGTGTGAGCGCGAATACGGTTGCGCGTGCCCCTGTTTTTTCTTGCCCCCGTTCGCCAACCGATCGCCATCTCGCGCCACTGACCCTCAACATGATGTTGCGTGCGAGCCGTTCCCTCCTGTCGTTGTTCGTTCCCGTTGCCCTGGCGCTGTCTGCGTGCAGTGCAGAGGATTCCCAAAGTGGTCTACCCGCAGAGCAGGCCGACGAGGCCCAGCCCAGCGATCCTGAAATCGAGGAGATCGGGGAGTTCGTCGATGCGAACGAAGGCGACGTGGTGGAAGTCGAAGACGGCATCAGCGTCAGGGTTCCGCCACCGGGAAACCTCGTCGCTATCGAGGTCATCTACGATGATGGCAACACCGCGGTCGCCACTCTCGTCAACGACGCCGAGCGTGGCGTGTTCCTAGTGCATCCCGATGAGCACCTGCTCGGCCTGCCCGAAGGTACGTTGGCGGCGTGCGCCACGAAGTGCAATGAGAACGCCTTTTCCCACTTGTATGGGGGCGACCGCGCCAAGTGGAAGTCGCGTCTCGACTGGTCGTACCGGCACAACAACAGCCCGATCGGCAAAAACAACGCGATCAACGCGTTCAAGCACGCAGCGCTCGCGATCCCCAAGCAGCGCAACACCTGCGACTTGGCCGACCAGAGCAGCGCCACGCAGCGCTATCTCGGGGAGACCACTCGGGCGCCCAACATCATTAAAAGCGGCTCGCAGATCAGTTGCGGAGAACCGGATGGCTACAACGTGATCGGGTGGGGCGCCATCGCAGGTGGCACGCTTGCCGTCACCTGCACGTTCGCGACCAGCGACGGGACCAACACCTACCGTATCGTCGAGGCGGACCAGCGCTACGACAACAGCAATCGGAGCTGGTTCGCCGGAAACACACCACCGAACAGTTGCAACAATCGATTCTCCCTTCGCGGCGTGGCAACGCACGAGTTCGGCCACGCGTACGGCCTGGGTCACACGCCTACGCAGTGCAACCAAGTCATGGCGCCATCCGTGTCTGACTGCACGTCCAAAAACCGCAAGCTCGGCCGCGGCGACGTCCGCGGAGTTCGTAACCTCTATTAGCCGAGCAGCTTCACCCGCTTGATCTGCGGGTGTCGCTAGAGGTGGCTGTCGTCGGCCTCGACCGCGACTCGCATCGATGCGATCCATCGATTGATGTGGTCGGTCGACGTCGCCCGCGTGCCAGCCGGCAGCGAGTCGAGCGCAGCAGCCAGCTTTCCCCTCGCCGTCGAAAGGCGCCACTTGATCGTCCCGGGCGCCACACCGAGGACCGCGGCGATTTCTTTGGTCGTCATCTCCTCCCAGTAGTGCAGCTCGATGGTGATCTGCAGGTCGAGCGGAAGCTGTCGCAAGGCGACGAGCAGGCGGGTGTGGTCCTGCTGTTTTTGCGTGGCGCCACTGGGCGAGGTCAACGAGCGGATGGGGAGATGTGGGGCCTCGCGAAGCTTGTGCCGAATGGCGCGTGTGTATTCGTGGCGAGCAATGCCCAGGATGTACGCCCGAAATCCGTACACACTCTTGACCCGGTCCCGCCCCTCGACCGCGGCGAGGAACGTCCTTTGGGTCAGGTCCTCGGCGCCGTGGTCGAGTTTGCGACGGAAGAACCACAGGACCGTGTGTGCATGTCTGGCCACGAGGTCACTCCCGGCCCGAGCATCGCCCGCTCGCCATGCGGTGAGCAGAGCGGCATCACTGTCGTCGGTGGTCATGGAGCGCGATCTGGAGCGTACTTCGCCACAATCGCCTGCGCACGTGACCGGAACTGCGCGGCTCGTTGGGGTGCCAGTATACGCAGCGCATCGGCCATGTCCACGCACGCGTGGGCCCATTCCGCGGGGCGCACCGGACTCGCTGCGTATGCCGCGGCGGCGCGCTCCGCCGCATCGACCGCTGCGTCCACGTGGTCCAGCGAAGCCTCGACCTGAGCCAACGCGGCAAAGGTGATCGCCTCCGTCCCGCCCGGCCACGGCTCGTCGTCAAAACGGCCGATGAGCTCGAGTAAGATCTCGCGCGCCCCCTCCGCGCCGCCCGTCGCCAGTTCAGCGAGCGCGAGCTCCACCGCGAGGTCGTCGTCCAACGGAGACGCGGCTGCATCCCGAGCCGCCCGCGCAACCGTGCGTGCTTCGGCGTCTTGGCCGGCATGACGGAGCACGCGGACCAATGCTGCCGACACGTACGGGGTCGGACTCTCGCCCCCGGCCACGACACCGGAACGCGCGTGGAACTCTGCCTTCTCGGGCTCTCCCAAGAGATCGTAGAGCCGTGCAAGGTTCGCGTGCGTGGATGCCGTGCGCGTCGTGTTCCATCCGGGTGTGGCGAGCTTGAGCTCAAGTGCCTTGGTAAACAGGACTCGTGCCTCCTCATACCGACCCACCATCAGCTCCAAGATGGCTCTGTTGTTGAGGATCGCCGCGATGTGAGGGTGCCTCGGGCCCAAGCGCTGTGTCACTCGTGCATGCGTGACTTCATAGGTGGCACGCGCTTCGTCGAATCGCCCCAGGTCTTCGAGCAAGAACGCAAGCATGACTCGGTCGTGAACCGTGCGGGTGGTCGAAGCGCCATAAAAGACCTCCTTCGCCTCGATGTTCGTGCGGAGAAGCGCAACCGCTTGCTCTGGCTCTTTGCGCGCCAGAAGTTCCGCGTGTACCGCAGCGGCGCGCAAGCGCAGGGACGTCGCCGAGTTCATCGACGCGATCTTTGCCTCGGCGATAGTGACGGCCTGCCAAGCGCCGTCGTGGCCGACCTCTTCGCGGTGCTGCGCGACGAGTAGCAGCATTCGCGCGGCCATTCGATTAAGCCCCGCGCGTTCCGCTGCCCCCCAGGCTGAGGTGCAGATCTCGAGGCCGTCACGGCCCTCGTCCCCGGCCAGGACGCATCGCAGGCTCATGACTTCGGCTCGCTGCCGAGGGTCTTGCACCATCCGCTCCGCCCGCGCCAACGCCTTGTGCGCTCGCTCGTTACGTCCAAGAACGAAGAACACGTGCGCCCGTTCGAGGTCGGCGTTGGGTTCGAGCGCTGGCCGGGGCTTGGGAGAGTCCTCCACGCAGTTGGCGGGGGGCTGCAACATGTCGAAGCTCGCCGACGCATGCTCGATCAAGATCGGGTCGGGCTCGCGGTAGACCTCGAGCAGGCCCAAGATGCTCAGCTCCTTGCGGCGAAGGCAGGCGAGGGCTTGTTCACGAGCGTGGCTCGGTTCCAAAGCGCAGGTCTCCTGCCGGACCGCCTCCCATTCCCCCACGAAACGATCCATGTACGCGCGAAGGTCCTCGAACGCGCTGGGCGCAAACGCGAGCTCCGAGGCGAGGAACTGCGCCCGGATCCTGTCGGAGGTCGCGGCGTTCCACTCTCCACCCAAGGGAGGGTCGACACACCTGGGGTCGGGGTCCTGTCCGACCAAGAACCCCACAGTGGCAGCGACACCGAGCCCTGCCGCAAGCCCGCCCCATTTTGCCCGCCGTCTGGAGTCGCGGCGCAACGCCGAGGAGGGCATCGAGGATG
>JAESSZ010000925.1 GCA_016763875.1 Nannocystaceae bacterium | reverse complement strand
GAAGCGATCGGCACGTACGCCCGGGACGTCGGCGATGGGCCCCATCTGTGCGGGGCCCATGTGGCAGCTTGCGCAGCGCAGACCATAGGGTGCAGGCGCGCCGCTCAGAGGATCCTCGTCCGCCATGAAGGAGTCGAGCCACTCCGCGTACGTGCGTTCCAAATGCACGCCGTTGGGATTGACGATGTCATGGCACGCGCCGCACATATCGCCCGACTCCCGCGTGAGCGAGTCGAGCAGTGGTGAGTACGCCGATCCGTGCGCGTCGGTGTCGACCGGATCCGCTATCGCGCCCAGCATCGTGGACGACAGCGTCAGCGTCAGAGGGTTGTTGTGGGTCCCGTTGACGGACGCGACGGTGTGGCAAAAGTAACAGGTCACCCCCTGCAGGTGCTTGGGGACCTCCTGCAGGTTGAGCCCATCGGTGGTTAGCCCGAGTTCAACCGCGAGCGGCGCGTGGCAACGGATACAGAAGTCGCCAAGGGCACCGTTCGTTTCTCGTTGGCCCCGAGCGTTCATCGCCAGGAAAATCGGGTCCTCCGCCGCGTACGCGTGCATGCTTCCCAGCCACTCTCGGTAGTGATCGGGGTGGCACTGCTCACAGGTCTTTGGGTCGAGCAGCCGGTCCTCGACGCCCGCGATAAGCCCGCGACCGTCGTCGGAGTCACGATTGCAGCCGGACAGCGGGACTAGCGGCGCCAACGGGATCAATGCCACCCACGGCAGAATACGGCGGCAACGGGACACGACCCAGACAGCGTAGCCGACCCGGCGCACACGTGCCGACCAGCCATGCCCGCCCGCTGTGCCCGCCCGCTGTGCCCACCTTCAGATCTGCCTAACGCAAGGCGCCGTCCGCGATCCAAAGCGCCAACGAGCAACGCACCGCCGCATCCAGAGGCACTGCGCCCGGTGGCATCAGATACGCATCCTCGTCTGTGTTGGCACGGACCGCGATCGGACTGCAGGCGACATCGCCCGGACTGACGAACACCGGTCCTCCGTCGGTCCCCAGTAGCGTATCGAAGGTTGCGTCGAGGTCGGCGTCGATCAGTAGCCCGTCTTGGGCGCCCGCCGCCGCGCTTGTGCCGTGGCACGCGCCACCTTGAACCCCGCAGACCGGCAGTAGCATCTCCTGGTGGAGCCGCTCGAACTGCGCGGGAAACTGCGGGGTGCAGCCCTCGAACTCGAACTGGACACAGACAGGTGCGCCAGGCTCGCCACTGTCGTCGCCATCGTCGTCGCCCACGCACGCGCCCGAGAACACGAGCACAGACACGAGCCAAACACGATCGGTGCGTGCCACGGGCCGGAGCATACCTGAGCTGTCGCGGGTGTCTCGGACGTCGCGCACATTTGGCCGACGGCCGGCTACACTCACGGACATGACGCGACGGAACTCCGCGGTGGGGCCGAGGCTGGCGGCCGTGAGCTTGGCTGCAGCTGCACTCGCGATCCCGACGCTGTTGCTCCCGAACACGGCGTCCGCGGCCAACGGCCTGCGACCACGTACCCCTGCGTTGTTCGCCGACACGCCGTGCTCGATGAGAATCGAGACGGGTACCGTCGCCTCGTTCGACTACGCGGTGCCCTTCGACGACACCGAGCTGTCCGCCGAAGAGTTGGACGACAGCCGCCGCATGCAGTTCTTCGCGTTTCGGCAGTTGCGCTTCGACTACCGACTACCGAACTACGTCAGCCAGGCTGACCACGACCGCGCTGAGGCCAACGGCGACAACACCAAAAGCTACGGCGCCCAGGACATCTTGGAAACCGCGAGTGCATGGCCTGCGTCGAGTTGGACCGCGGTCACTACCGCAGAGCCACGCGCCCCCATCACCGTGGAGCAAGCCGCGATGGGGTTTGACTGGGACACAACCGGCGTCAGCCCGGGCGCGTGGGTGCTCGCGGCGTACACGTGGGAGCCCGAGAACAACCTGTGGTCGTACCGACTCGGCGTGGTCCGAATCGTCGAGGCTGGCAATCCTGATGCGGCCGGGCCCGCTGCGTTTTTTGACGCCAGCCCCGACGCCCCCGCAGCCCAAGTGGGCGAGAGCTACACGATGGCCGCGTGCATCGATGCGGCCCCGGGCTCAACCTACTCCGCGTCCTACGGCATACTGGAAGGCCTGGACGAGCCGACGTGGGTGCCCTTTGTTGACGACGCGGATGCGCCATCGGGCGATCTCATGTTGGCGCTAACCGCCCCGTCCGAGGCCGGTGGAAAATCGATCAAAGTCCGAATCGATGTGACGGACCCGTCGGGACAGAGCTACGTCGCCTACTCACCGTATCCGGTGCTCGTGCTTGGTGGCGGCACTACCAGCGCGGATGGTGCCGAGGACAGCACAGGCGAGGCGGGCGCTGACAGCAACGATGACGGAGGTCGCTGTCGCGTGGGGGGAAAACCGCTGACGGGTGGCGGAGTCTTATTCCTGGTGCTGCTCGCCGGACTGAGGCGTCGAGCCGGGCGCATCACAGCAGACAATCGGCGCGAGCCGTCGTAGTCTCGCCGGCTATGAAAACGCTCACGCTCCTGGACGGCACCGCATTTCCCGCCTTTGGCCTGGGTACGTGGCTGTCCGCCCCCGATGCAGTTTACCGGGCCGTACGCGTGGCGATTGAACGCGGCTACCGGCACATTGATGCCGCGTGGATCTATCTCAACGAAGAGGAGGTCGGGCGAGGGATCGGTGAGGCCATCGCCGCGGGCGATGTGACCCGCGAGGACTTGTGGGTCACCACCAAACTCTGGAACGACTGTCACGCGCCCGAACACGTCCAGCCCGCACTGGAGCGGTCGCTGAAGCTACTGGGACTGGACTACGTCGACCTCTACTTGATGCACTGGCCAGTCGCGCTGCAGCACAAGGTGGTCCGCCCGAAAACAGCGGAGCAGTACTTGTCCCTCGACGAGTGTCCGCTGCCGCCGACGTGGGAGGCAATGGCCAAACTCACTGAGTCAGGCCTCACTAAACAGGTGGGCGTCTCGAACTTCTCGGCCTCCAAGATTGCGCAAATCGTGGACGCGGTCGGCGTGACCCCGGCCGTCAATCAGATCGAGTTGCATCCCTACCTGCAGCAGGACGCGCTGCTCGCCGCGATGAAAGCCCGCGGCATCGTCGCGACCGCGTACGCTCCGCTCGGGTCGGGAGGACGGCCCGCAGGCATGAAACGCGAGGACGAAACGAGTCTTCTGGATGACCCAACGATCGCTGGCATCGCCGCACGACACGGCAAGAGCGCCGCGCAAGTACTCATCGCCTGGGCGCTGGCCCGGGGCACCGCAGTCATTCCGAAGTCGACCAACGCCGACCGTATTGCCGCAAACCTGGCCGCGACCGAACTTGAGCTGAGCCCTGGCGACATGCAGGCGATCGCAGGTTTGGATGAGGGCGCCCGATACGTCGACGGCGGATTTTGGTGCACCACCGGCTCGCCCTACACGGTCGATAGCCTCTGGGCGTAGGCCCCGCCCCGGGCGGGCGAGACACCGACGCCCTCACCTCGCGTTAGTGGGAGCCCTTCTTTGGGCGCAGCGTCCCCTCACCCGCAAGATGCTGGTTCCAGCTGGCGGGCGCGTGGCCGTTGTCGACCTCGACCATCGAGATGCAGTCGGGCACGGGACACACGATCTGACACAGGTTGCAGCCCACGCACTCCGATTCGTCGATTACCGGTACGCGTGTGGTCCCGGACGCATCGGGATGGATGCACTGATGCGCGCCGTCATGGCACGCCACCATGCACAGCTGACAGCCGATGCACTTGTCGCTGTCGATCTTCGCGATGCTCTCGTAGTTCATGTCGAGCTCGCCCCACTCGGAGTAGCCCGGCACCGCTTTGCCGACCATCGCGTCGATGGTCGAAAACCCATGGGATCGCATGTACTCCTCGAGTCCCTCGACCATATCGTCGATGACGCGATAACCGCGGAGCATGACCTCGGTGCAAACCTGCACGCTGCTGGATCCCAGAAGAATGAACTCCACCGCGTCGCGCCACGTCGCCACCCCACCGATCCCACTGATGGGGATCTTGAACTCGGGCGATCGTGCGAGCTGGGCCACCATGTGCAACGCGATTGGCCGGACCGCCTGACCGCAGTAACCACCGTTGGTGGACTTGTTGGCCACCACGGGCATCGGCACAAAATTGTCGATGTCGACCCCGATGATGCTCTTGATCGTATTGATCAGAGACACGCCGTGGCCGCCGCCCTTTTGCGCCGCCAACCCGTGGGGAAGGATGTCCCCCACGTTGGGCGTCAGCTTGACCAGCACGGGCACCGACGAGTACTCGACCGCCCAGCTGGTGATCTCTTCGTTGACTCGCGGCTCCTGCCCGACCGCGGACCCCATGCCCCGCTCACACATGCCGTGCGGACACCCAAAGTTGAGTTCAAGTCCATCCGCCCCCGCGTCGACGGAGCGTTTGATGATGTCCTTCCACTCCTCGCGTGTTTCGACCATCAGCGAAACCACGACCGCGTGTTTCGGGTACTTCTTCTTGGTGTCGTAGATCTCTTTGAAGTTGACCTCGAGCGGGCGGTCGGTGATGAGTTCGATGTTGTTGAACCCAATCGCACGCTCGTTGCGGTAGTGCAGCCCGCCGAAGCGGCTGGACACATTTCGAATCGGTGTGCCTAGCGTTTTCCACACCGCACCGCCCCACCCCAGATCGAACGCACGCTGCACCTGCTCACCCGAGTTCGCAGGCGGCGCGGAGGCCAGCCAAAAAGGATTGGGCGATTCGATGCCCCCACAGTTGGTCTTTAGGCTCACCATCTCAACCAGCTCCCTTCAAGAACGCGTCGATGGCCTGCGCCGCGCGCTTGCCTTCGTCCGCCGCATTCACGACCTCTTTGCCGCCGTTGGCACAGTCGCCGCCCGCCCAAACGCCCTTACGTGTGGTTGCCTGCGCCTCGTCCACGACCACACGACCGCGCTCAAACGTCACCCCTCCGAGTTCGGCCAACAAGCCCTCGAGTTTCGCCTGGCCGATCGCAAGCAGCACCAGGTCGGCCGCGATCACGCGCTGTAACCCGGTGGGTTGTTTGGCGTCGTCCAACACCGCACAGCGAACACCAGTGACGTGGCCCTCGCCCTCAAACGCCAGCGGCTGCGAACGAAAGCTCGCCACCACCCCTTCTTGCTTGGCTGCGTTCCATTCGTGCGCGTATCCGGACATCTTGTCCTCGACGCCGCGGTACACCATCGTCACCGACGGTATGCCGAGCCCTACAAGCTCGCGCACCGCATCGATGGCCGTGTTCCCGCCGCCAACGACCACGGCCGATTTCACCGCGGCAAGCTCGACCGTACCCGGCTTGAACCGTTCGATAAAATCAACCGCCCCGACGACACCTTCCAGGTCGCGACCGGGAACGTCGAGCCAATGGTCTGGCCCCAGGCCGACACCCACGAACATCGCGTCGTGGGCCTCGAGCAGTGCGTCCCAGCTTTTGTTGGCGCCAATCTCAACGCCGTACTCGATTTCGATGCCGCCGATACCCAGGATCCACGCCGCTTCGGCCTCGGAGCGTTCGGCCCGCATCTTGTACGGCGCCACGCCGGTCGTATTGAGCCCACCGACCACAGCACGCTTGTCGTAGATCGTGCACGCATGCCCGTGTCGACGCAGCTCATGCGCACAGGCCAGCGACGCCGGTCCCGCGCCGACCAACGCGACACTCTTGCCCGTGTCGGCCCCTGCGCGGAAGAATCGCCAGTCCTCCGCGTAGGCGATGTCGGTCGCGTAGCGCTGTAGTTTTCCGATCTGGATCGGCGGCTCGTCCATGTGGTTGTAGACGCAGTCGCCGACGCACAGCGTCTCGACCGGGCACACCCGCGCGCAGCTCATCCCCAAAATGTTCGCGTCGAAGATCGTCTTGGCGGACGCCTTGACGTTCTCGGTCGAGATCTTGCGGATGAACTGCGGGATGTCGATCCCGGTCGGGCACGCCTTGATGCAGGGTGCATCGGCGCAAAAGAGGCACCGATTTGCCTCGCTTAGCGCTTGTCCATGGGAATAGGCCGGCTTGAAGTCTTCGAAGACGGCTTCGGTTCGCTCTTTGTCGACTGTCGACACGGTGATCCTCCGTGCTGGCCAACGCAGGGTTGCGTGGCGAAGGGGCAAACTCTACAGGGAGGCGACGGCAGGCGGCAAGCGAAGAACCGCGCGACGTGACGCCGAGGCTGCGTTTCGCGGGGGCGGTTGACGAAAACAACCAGGCCCAGGCGTGGCGGGAACGACCATCGTCTGCCGTGCAGTATGCTCGCCACCTCGCAATGCCCAACAACCCCGACCCTGACCTGATCAACGATGACATCGCTCCGGTCCCGATGGACCAGCGCAAGTGGACCGTCACATCAATGGCCAGCCTCTGGATCGGGATGGTCGTGTGCGTACCGACCTACGTCTTGGCTGCGAGCCTGATCAAAAACGGCATGAGCTGGGGCGAGGCGGTGGTAACCGTCATGATAGGCAACGTCATCGTCCTGGCACCGATGGTCCTCAACGGCCATCCTGGCACCAAGTACGGGATCCCTTTTCCGGTCTTGGCCAGGGCGAGTTTCGGGATTTTGGGCGCCCACATCCCCTCGTTGCTGCGCGCGCTGGTGGCTTGCGGGTGGTTCGGCATTCAGACCTGGTTTGGCGGCTCGGCCATTTACCAGCTGCTCAACGTCCTCACCGAAGGCTCACTCGCAGGCGCTGCGTTGCCGGTGCTGGGCATCAACACCGCCCAGACCCTGTGTTTCCTGGGGTTTTGGGTGGTCCAGGTCTACTTCATCTACAAGGGTCTGGAGTCGATCCGGATCTTCGAGACACTCGCGGCGCCGTTTCTTATCGCGATGGGACTCGCGTTGCTGGCGTGGGCCTACGTCAAAGCGGACGGCTTCGGTCCGATGATGAGCGCGCCCAGCAAGCTCAAGGGCGCGGAGTTTTGGAACGTATTTTGGCCGTCGCTGACCGCAATGGTTGGTTTTTGGGCGACGCTGTCGCTCAACATTCCGGATTACACTCGGTACGCCAAGAGCCAGCGCGATCAGATTGTGGGCCAGGCGATCGGGCTGCCAACAACCATGACGCTGTTTGCGTTCATCGGCGTGGCCGTCACTGGCGCAACGGAGGTGATCTACGGCGAGCCGGTTTGGGACCCCACCGTGCTGCTGGGCAAGATGGGTGGCGGGTTTTCGGTCGTGGTCTCGCTGTTTGTCTTGTCGGTCGCGACACTCTCAACAAATCTGGCGGCCAACATCGTGTCGCCAGCCAACGCCCTCATCAACGTCAACCCGCAGAAGATCAGCTTCAGAATCGGCGGCTACGTCACCGCGGGCCTGGGGTTGTGCATCTTCCCGTGGAAGCTGCTGGACAACGTCGACAACTACATCAACACGTGGCTCGTCGGGTACTCGGCGCTGCTCGGGCCGATCGGCGGCATCCTGATCGTCGACTACTTCCTGGTTCGGAAAACCAACCTCGACATCGATGACTTGTACCGCCGCGCGGGTCGCTACTGGTATCGCAAGGGTTTCAACCCGGTGGCGATGGTGGCCCTGGTCGTGGCGGTGCTGCCCAACATCCCCGGTTTTCTCGCGCAAGCGAACTTCGTCGAGCACGTGCCCGCGTTCTTTTCGGAGGTGTACACCTACGCGTGGTTCGTTGGCTTTTTCATCGCTGGCGCCGTGCACTGGGTCGGCATGAAGTTAGCGCAGCGGTAAAACGGCTAGAAGTACGCGAGCACGACTGCAGTCGCGGTGGGAACCACCACGGTGAGGCTGCCCCCGACCTCGGCGCTGTAAGACCAACTTGCCGCGCCATCGTTCGCGGCACCGCGCGGGATCTCCACGCCGTCGACGACAACCCGCGTGGGCTCTGCACCAACGCCGACCGCTTCCACGACCCAGCCCGTGGCAAAGACCTCTCCCTCGCCCAGCCGCAACGCCCAGGTGAGTGCATCACGTCCCTGCGCGATGCTCGTGCCGTCGAACAACGTGAAACTCGACGGCGGTCCGGGCCGCACGCGCAAGTACAACTTTCCGGAGTCGGTAGCGTAGGAGTCGACCTCCTCCGGGCGCGTGGTTTCCGATAGCGAGTCGATGCTCGGCCGTAACAACGGGACGATCGCCCCCTCGCGAAGATACAGCGGCAGTTTCGCAAGCGGCGCGCTGACCGTCACACGTCCGGGCCCGGCTATCTCCTCACCAGTGAACCAGTCCAGCCACGAACCCGGCGGCACCACGATCTCCCGTTCGCTCGCCCCAGCCTCGACCACCGGTGCCACGAGCAGATCGTCGCCCAACATGTAGTCGTACGGCGGATGCTCGTTCAGTTCCGGGTACGCAAGTCCGACGGCACGAACGATAGGCCGACCGTGCACCGCGACGTCGTGAACGTGCGTCCATAGATAGGGGAACAAGCGCAGATGCAGGCGCGTGAAGTCCCGATACCAGCCAAGCATCTCGTCGTCGAAGCCGTTGTCCTCGTCGTATTCCCACGCGACGTTGCTACGCGCCGTGCCGATCTGCATGACGGGCGTGAGTGCCGTGTGCTGAAACCAACGGGTGAACGTCTCTTTGTTGGGCGGACCGTGTTTGTAGCCCCCGGTATCCGAAGCGAACAACGGGTAGCCCGACGGCCCCAACGATGACCCCGCAACCACGGCAGCCGGGAGCCCCCCACTACGCTTCTTGCCGTCGACCAGCGCAAGTTGAGCGCCGAGGTCGGCGTCGAGATCGCCCGGCCAGACCACGCTGCTGTAGACTTGGTCACCCCACGTGCCGCCGCGCACCAACAAGAAGCCACCATCGGCCGGCAGGGTTTCATCGTAGATCTGGTGATACAGGCGCTGGTAGGCCGCTTGCATCGTGCGTTCATCGCTGCCGTCGTGAAACAGCCACGGGAGTCGGGCTTCGCCAAACCCAGGCACGACATCCTCGGCGTAGTCGAGCTTGTAGCCTTCGATGCCCTGCTCGGCGTAGCGAGTGAG
>JAESSZ010000924.1 GCA_016763875.1 Nannocystaceae bacterium | reverse complement strand
GAGGCAGTGATGGCTGGCCAACGACCGCCGCGGTAGGAAGTTTCCTCGCGGGTGCGAGCCGTTGGGGCCCGTTGGACATGGCTGGGAACGTGGCCGAGTGGACGTCGGACTGGTCGGACGCGGGGCACAAGTCGCGCCGCGTGCTCGGTGGCAGCTTCCTCGTCCAACGCCCGGCGTGGCTCAGCACGGCCGACACAAGCCAGGCCGCGCCAACGCGACGCGACGCGGTCATCGGATTCCGGTGTGTCGACAAAACGGCACTCGACGCTGAAAAGCCACAGGGTACTGGCGGTTGATCCTACGGTCGCTGGTCGATACGGGCGGATGGCAAGGGCAGCTTCGAAATCGAAGAGACGACCGCCGTCGCCGACCCCGGGCGCTCGAACCCGCTGGTGAGCGTGGTCAATGACCGGTGCGCGCGTTTGAGGCAAGCCATGCGCACATCGAGCTCCCGGTCGGTTTGCTCGCCTTTCTGGGACGCCGTGCACACGCGCTGATGCGCCGTGAGCCATTCGTCGCTCCACTGGTCGATGGCACTTTCCGCCTTCGTCCACGCCCTTTTGCCTCGCGCGGCGCTTGGACCGACGAAGGCAGACGCGACTCGGCTGCGGACGGCGTCGTCCCATGTTCCCGCCAACATGCTCGGGTCGCCGCTACAAGTGTCTGCATCTCGAGCCAGAGTGACGGCGGTGATGCCGAGCGCAACGACACCGCCGAGCGCCCATGCGGGTTTCCACAGTGGGCGCGAGGGAGGACCGGTCAGTCGATCGAGCAGGGCGGCCATGGACGGCCAGCGACGCTCAGCTCGTTGCGAGAGCCCCCGCATGACCGCGCGGCGTACGTGCCTGGGCACTGCGGCCGCACGAGGCGGTGACTTGAGGTTCGCCGCACAGATCTGGCGGGCGACCTCCTCCCACGACCCGCCTCCGAACGGGTGCTGACCGAACAGCGCTTCGTACAGCGCGACACAAAATGCAAACTGGTCGGTGCCCGCGTTCTTTGTAATGCCGCGATACAGCTCGGGAGCCATGTACGCGGGGGTTCCGACGATGCGTCGACGCCTCTCGGTGGAAGAGCTTGAGCCCGGATTGGTGGTCTCGCTTTCCATTGACTGCGCGAGGCCAAAGTCGGAAACGAGGACTCGTCCGTCGGTCGCGACCAACACGTTGGAAGGCTTGAAATCACCGTGGGCGAGCTCAGCCTCGTGGGCCTTGGCCAAACCCCGACCCGCCGCCGCGAAATGAACGACAATCTCCCCCCAATCGTGGGTCGCACCCGAGAGCCACTGCGCGAGCGTCTTGCCGCGCACGAGTTCTAGCGCGAGGTAGACTTGCTCCTGTTCTACGCCGACGTCGTGTAGCTGTACGACATTGGCGTGTTTGATACGGGCCAGAGCACGGGCTTCGCACAACATCCGCGTGCGGCCGTTTTCGCTCAGCGCGGCGACCACTTTCAGCGCGATACGGCGCTCCAGCAGCGTGTCCTCGGCTTCATACACGGCACCCATGCCGCCCCGGCCAAGGTGACGAATAATGCGAAATCGCCCGAGGTGCATACCCTCGACGAGATCTTCAGTCGAGGTCGCGACTGGTTGCGACCGCGTTGTTGTCCGGGGCTTGCTCAACGTCCCGACTCTTCCCAACTGACTATACGGGACGATCGTTACGCAAATGGGCTCCTCGTGGGGTCGCTTGGCTGAATGATGGCGGCCAGGTACGAAGGCTCCCTACATGACCCTGCAGTGGGCCTCCGGGTGTGCCACCGTTTACGGTGCGTGCTCGTCCAGCCAAGCCTGCATTGGTGCGGCGCGGTGGCGATACGCAGGCCCGGCGCTCGCAAGTCGACCGACCGCGGCGAGGACCAATCGATGGGCTGAGCCTTGCTGTCCGTCACGCCAACGCAGCCGTGCTGTTGCAAAATCGAGACGTGCGAGCAGCGCCTGGTCGGTGCTGTCGTTCGCCAACGTCGCCGCGTGCTCAATGGACTTACGGGCTGCATCAATATCGCCAGCGGCGAGGTCGCACTGACCCGACCCGATCAGTAGCTGCGCCAGTGCCTCGTCGGGCGGCAGTTCGAGGTCTGACCTGATGCGCAGCGCGCTGCCGTAGTGCCGTTGCGCGGTGACGCAATCACCGAGCATGAAGTACGTGTCACCGATCAACGCCGAGGCTCGCGCGACGTCTGGGTGTTTTGGTCCGTGCTCCGAGACAAGGCGGCTGCGGTTGCGTTCGAGGTGCTGCAGCGACTCTTCGTACTTGCCTTGGGGCTGAAGCACGCTGGCCAGAGCGCGGTCGTAGCCTGCGACTCGCGTGTCGTCTTCGCCGCCGTCGGCGATTGTCAGTTCGCGCGCGCGAACGTACCCGAGCCAAGCTGCGTCCCATTCGCCGAGGTGAAGTCTTACGTAGGCCAGGTTGTCGACGAGTGAGATGAGCCCAGCCGGGTCCTTGGATGGCGCCCGCTCGTTGCGTCCGATGCCGTCGGCGAACGAAACCGCGGCCTCTTCGAGACGGCCCGCCTGGCGTTGTGCAATCCCGATATACAGCATCGCTAACGCGCAACTGGAGTGGTCCTTGCCGTACGTCGCCTCCCAGGCCGTGAGCGAGTCGGCGTACGCCGCGACCGCATCGTCGTATCGGCCGTTGCTGGCGTGCGTCATCCCCAGTCGCATTGCGAAGGCGCCATAAAACGGGTGTCGCTCGCCGAGCCCATCCCCTACGATTTTCACCGCCCGCACTTGGTCCTCTGTCGCGCCCTGTGCATCGCCGGTCGCAGCCTTCAGCTCGCCCCGACTGGCGTACGCGTTGGCGAGCTCGTCGGGCGGCGGACGCTCGAGGCCCTCAAGCGTGTCGATCACACGGTTGATGGACTGGCGCGCCTCGTCGTAGCGCTTTTGCGACACAAAAAGGCTTCCAATCGCCGCTTCCAGATACGACAGAGCGCGAGGATCGGGCGAACGTGCGGCGGCGGCACGCCCAGCGGGGAGCATTCCGAGTGCTTCGTCGTAGCGTTTCTGCCGTTGGCCGACAATGAAGATGAGCGTGCCCGTCGCTCGAGCCTCTGTCCCGTGATCGCGAGATTCGGCGGCAAGAGTCAGTGCCTCGCGGAGGTTGGCCTCGGCGTCTTGGTACTGGGCCAACTGCATCTGCGCCCTGGCCATGATCTCCAACCCGACCGCGAGGTCCGCGGCGAAGTCTACTTTGCGGAGCCCTTCGATCTGAGTGGTCATCAGCTCGAGCACTTCGCCGTGTCGTCCTGCGAGTAGCAGGATCCGCGCTCGCGTCAGCTCTCGTCGCAAACGGATGAGCGCTTTGGCCTGCTCAGGCGTCGCCCGCGGGGCCGCCTGCAATGCCTCGATGTCCTCGCACGCCGCAATGGGAACGAGAGTTGTCGAACTCGACACGGCGCCATCGAGAAGTCGCTCGTCACCAGTGGTGAGCAACTCGGAGAAAAGGTCCGCTTCGGCCTGCCGCGCCTCGAGACACGCCAACCGCAGTGCGTAGGTCGTGTCGGTCTGCTCGTCGCGTCGGCGAGCGTCGCATGCGGCGTCGTGCCCGGAGAACCACTCAAGGCGGCGCGCCTGTAGCTCGGTATCGAGCACTGCGAACATCTGTTGGCCGGTCGCTTTGCTGGCGAACGCGGCCTCGACCGCGGACCGTCGCTCGGTGCTCCACGCCTCGCCGTAGAGGTCGGTCGCATCGACGCAGTCGAAAGGCTCAGTCATCTCAGGACTTGGGGTCACCACCGCGGTTGCGGCGGCACCCAACCCCAGCAGAGCGACAGCAGATCCCGCAATGAGACCGCGACGTCGCGTTGGCTGACGATGGCTACGCAGCGCGATGAGCAGACTCTCGACGTCGTTGTGGCGATCCTTCGGGAAGGCCGCGAGCCCCTTGAGCAACGCCGCGCGGACACTCGCCGGGACTTCGTCGGCAGCCGGTGCTTGTAGCGTACCGTTCTCGATCGCCGCGAAGATCAACGCAAGCGTGTCACCTTCGTACGGCCGATGTCCCCACAGCGCCTCAAAGAACGCGACGCAAAAGAGAACTGGTCGGACCGCGCGTCGATGCTGTCGCCCACAAGTTGCTCAGGGGGCATGTACGCCGGGGTGCCCATGATCGCCCCCGTTTGCGTCAACCGGCCACCCACGCCGTCAAACGAACGCAGGGTCGATACGACGTCCTGGGCGTCGCCGCAGCGCCCCACCAGCCCAAAGTCCGAGACCCGGACCCGGCCGTCGCTCCCGATCAGCACATTGTCGGGCTTGAAATCGCGGTGCACCAAACCAAGGCGGTGCGCCG
>JAESSZ010000923.1 GCA_016763875.1 Nannocystaceae bacterium | reverse complement strand
TCTCAAACGCGGGACTGACGTACTCAAACCTGCCGGAAGCCGTGTCCGCGAGCCAAAAGACTTCGCAGATGCTTGAAGCCACTTGCTCGAGTCGTTGCTCTGCGGCGTCCAGGGTCTTTTTGGTACGCGCCAGCTCGCGCTCAGCGTCGAGATACTTCAAAGCCGTTTCCACGGCAGCATCGAAGCGACTCCAAAACTGGCCGTCCTTGACCACGTAGTCTAGGGCTCCGCGCTTCATCAGCGAGACTGCAACTTGCTCGTCGCCCTGCCCACTGATCGCGATGAAGTCGAACACACGTTCATTGAGCTTGAGCCGGTCGACCAGCTCCTCGGCGCTCGTGTCGGGAAGCGAGTGATCTAAGACGACGAGATCCACGTCGTGACAGTCGAGCCACCGCACCGCCTCTTCGCCGCTGTGCACCGTAGTGACGCGGTGGCTCTGTCGGGTCAACCGTCGATGAGCGATCTTTGCGAGGCCCAGATCGTCGTCAACGAACAAGATCGCCCGACCGTGTCCTGCACTCATGCCCTCGGGACTCCTGGGATTAGGGGCAGATGCACGATCGTGAGGAACAAACCCAACTGCCTCATCGTGTTGGCGAAGTCCCGGTGGTCTATTGGTTTGGTCAAGTAGTTGCTGCGACCGAGTTCGTGGCAGCGCTGAATTTCTCCGGGGTCATCGGTCGTCGACAACATGATGACCGGCAGCACAGCAAATCGCGCGTCTGCTTTGATCCGACGTAGGACGTCGATGCCGTCAATGCCCGGCATGTGGATGTCCAGCAGCACCAGGCACTTGTGGCCCAGTTCGTCGTCCTTGAGGGTATCGAGAAAATCGAGGAAGTCGTTGCCGTCGACGAAATGTTGCAGATTGTGGGCGACACCGACGCGGGACAGATTTCGGCGGATCAACTGCGCGTGCCCGGCGTCGTCCTCGACCAGAAAAACTCTGAGGGTGGCAGACGGACTAGGCATCGTCGTCCTGTGGTGCACGCCTCGGCAGCGTGACAATGAAGGTAGATCCGACGCCAAGGCTGGACTCTATGCTGATTGTACCGCTGCTCCGATCGACAACGCGACGCGCAGTCGTCAGACCGAGGCCCTCGCCAAGTGCGGCGCCACGCGGCACAAGCCGGTGAAACAGCTGGAACACCTTTTCCTGGTGCTCGATAGCGATGCCGATCCCGTTGTCCGACACCCGATAGACGACAACGTCGTCCTGCGTGTCACCCGTCACCACGATCTCGGGCGCGCGCTTCGGGTGCGCGTACTTGATTGCGTCGCCGATCAGGTTACTGAACGCTTGGGCGATTTGATCGTCGTCACCCCAGCACGAAGGCAGTTTACCGATCTCTAGCGTGCCATCGAGTTCACCAAGACGGTACGAGACGTCCTTGTGGAGTTGGGCGACGATCTTGTTCATGTCGAGTTGGGACGGTCGCAGCATGACCCGCCCCAGTCTGGAGAGGCGCAGCAACGCACTGAGCATGCGTTCGATGCTGTTTGCGCTGCCCTGAATGAACTTGAGCGACTCTGGCACCTCGACATCGAGGATATGGCGCGTTCGCTCGCGAGTCGGGTCGTCGAGCGTTGCCTCTGCGATCGCCTCCCGCAACTCGCCAAGGGATAGTTGCAGCTCTTGCGCGAAGCCCTGGACGTTGACGAGCGGCGAGCGCAGGTCGTGGGAGGCGGCGTACACCACCGACTCCAGCTCTTCGTTGGTCGTCTTGAGCACGCGCGCGATTTTCTGCTGCCGCTCGTGGGCCCGCATGACTTCGGTGACATGGCCGAGCAATTGCCGTTGGTGCCTGCGGGCGACATAGACCAGCGTGGCCACCCCAGCGATGCCGATGGCGACGTACCCAGCCAGCAGGCCCGTGGCCCATCCCAGAGCCTGCCCGGCGCGCTGTTGCGCGGACCCAAGAGGCACGGTCACCTCGAGCACCCCCCGGACATCCCCGACCACCCAGTCCCTCTTGGGGGAATCGGGGTGCGTGTTGTGGCAACCGACGCATTGTCGGCGCATGCGATCGGCGACCGCGAAGCGCAGCGTCTCGCCGTGGTCAAGCACCTCAATACGAGAGAAGTTGCCTTCAGGGTGCTCGGAGAGGAACGCCCACGCCTGTGCCGCGAAGCTATCGGGCAATGGAATCCGGTCGCGTCCCGTGAATGGAAACGGGCTGTACAGCTGAGTGCGTGCGCCGCCGCCTTCGGCCCCAAGCCGGGCGCCGAGCCTCATGCTCAATGTCGCGGGCAGCGGGATCGCATGAGGCACAGAGCGGTAGTCCGACCTGACCTCGATGTCGGTCCCCTTCACGCGGTCGACCACTTCGGACGTGTACAGCGTTCTAAACACCGAGACGACCTTGGCGAGTCGAGCGGCTTCTTCCTCGGCGTGGGCGTGTACCTGGGCCTCCTCGGCGCTCTGCAGCGACGCCACCAGCGCCACGAACCCCGCGATCGCGAACAAGAGCAGGCCCGCGCTCCAGGTATAGGGCAGCCACTGTGTCGCGAGGTCGGAGGTCCCCGCGCTGGTGCCCCGGTCGTCCACGTCGCTCACGGTACACTGATGGCATTCGCGTGCCTCGCATTAAATATTAGGGTTGAGACACCATCACCTGACGGTCAAGGTCGCTCCCGTCAGAACATAATATTCGGAGCAGGAACGATGTTCGAGTGGATGAGTGCTGGCGCGTTGTTCGGCGGCGTGACCGGGGGGTGACTGAGGCCCGCCGGTCTCCGTACGCGGTCTATCCCGGGAGACTTCGACTGCATCGGAGAACGCTTCGGCAATCTTCGCCTCGTCCGCGCGCTGCCGCCCCTCCCGCTCGCTGGCTGGCCGAGCGAAAACGTCAGTCAATCAGAGATACGCAACCCGGTAGCGCGCGCCGCCGCCTCACGGCCCGCGTTAGGCTCAGGGAATCTCGATACTGAACTGAACCGGGACCTCGGGGTCCAAGGCGCGGACGATCGCGTAGTACCGGCCCGCGCGCCACTCATACAGCGGCGCGTTGGCTACGACCTCGCCCTCCTCCGTGGTGATGTATCCTGATGAGTACTGCTCCGAGCACTCGCCGCACGGGCGGATGCCCCAGCTCGCCGCAGACGCGCTGATGAACAGGCGGCTCGGCTCAGGGAGCTCGAACGCGACGGCGCGGTAGGGGACAAATCGCTCCGCGTCAGGCCCGACGTAGCCCAACACGTCCTGTGATTCACAGTCGAGGCCGTCAACAAATACCGGCAACTCGGGCACGAGCCAATCTCCACAAAACGGCATCTGATAAACACACCGTTTCTCAGATGCGAAGTCGGCGTCAATTGCTTCGACCGTGTCGCCCATGACGGCTTCGAACTGAGTACGGATCTCCGTCGCGGATTCCAAGCGCGACACCGACTGGTGCAGCTCGCGATAGACGTCCGGCCCACGCGTGTCCAGTACGTAGCGGACGAAAAATCCGGAGTGAAGGTAGCTGCGGTAATCGAACTCGGGGAAGTCCCTAACCAGCAGATCCGCCACCGGGTCTACGGGCGGACACACCGGGTATTCCACCGCGACGGCACTACCAGTGGCCTGCGCGGCCCCCTCGTTGAGGGGGGTTATCGTCGCGCCAAGGGTGGAAAAAACGATGTTGTGGGCCAGTTCATGCAGATCTGCGAACTGGTAGAAGAACCAGGCCTCGTCACCGCTGACCGCCGCGACGCCGGCATTGCCTAGCTCGGGCTGCGGAGCTTCGCCGCGAGAAGCCTCAGTCAATGCATGCAGCC
>JAESSZ010000922.1 GCA_016763875.1 Nannocystaceae bacterium | reverse complement strand
TGGCTTGGCCGTCTGCAAGCCAGGCGCGCCCAGGTGCCGTGGGTGCGAGCAGCGGGCCGTCGTCGCCAAGGTGGGGACGGCCACTGCAGTACTCAAACCAGTGGTAGCAGCACATGTCCGCTCCGAGTCCACGTTCCCGCGCCAACTCGCTGCCGTGGGAGTTGAAGCCGCCCTGCATCGTCGGCTTGGTCGACAGTCCCTTGAATGCCTTGGTGGTCGGGAACGGATCGTCCTGGGCTCGCGCACCCGTGATTCGCTCGGGGCAGCCGAGGGTGTGCGTGCCGATGTTGGGTACGGCGACGTTGGTGGCGTTGACCAACGAGGCGCACCAGTTGCCCGACGGACAACTTGCTTCCTCAGGGTTGTAGCCCTCGATGAACGGCGGGTCGCCATCGATCGGCGCAAATCTTTCCTCGTCCGCACTGAGGCCCGGTGGCTTGGTGCTCCCGGCCTTGTCTTTGGCCGTCTTGTCTTTGGCTGTCTGGTCCCGGGACTCTTTGGCGGCCGCGTCTCGGTCGGCGTAGTGCGCCTGACGCCTTGGTGTGGCCGTGCGGCGTTCGTCGTCCTTACCGGGGCTGTCGCCGCCCGCTTCGCGACGCTTGACGGCGGCCACGACCCGCGCGGGCGCGACTTCTTCGAATGTCTTGCCCTCCTTGCGCGCCTTTTCGCGGTAGTACTTCTCGCGCTTGAGCATCCCGTCGTCGAGCTGCGCACGCGCCTCCTTGCTCTTGTCGTGCTCAGCCTCAGAAACCGGCTGCGGTGCTGTGGGGGTCGAGCAAGCCGAGGCCACAGGAATCACCGACAAGGCGGCCAGAACGGCGATCCGGCTACGCAGTTCGAGCGTGTCGTGCATTGCACAACGATATCGTAGGCCCCGGCAGCGTGGGCCACGCACGCGCGGCGGGTTAGGCCAGGACCGGAAGCGCGTTGCGGCGCTTGGCACCCACGCTCGGCGTCGCGGACTGCGCCGCCTGCAGGACCTCTGGACGTTCACCATCACCGCAGCGCAACGGCACCAACCCGAGGTCTTCCAACATCTGGAGGTCGTCGGTGACCCCGCGGTTGGGGGTCGTGAGAAACTCGCCCACCATCATCCCCGAGGCGCCAGCGGCGAACATCATGGGCATCAGCTGCCCCAGATGGGTGCGCCCGGCGGCCATGAAGATGTTTTGCCGCGGCAGGAACAACCGGAACACGGCGATGATGCGGAGCATCGCCAGCGGCGCCAGCGGGCTCGCCCCAGCGAGTTTCGTGCCGTCGACGCTGACCAAGAAGTTCAACGGCACTTCGTCGACGTCCAGGGCGCGCAACTCTTGCGCGAGCTCGAGGCGGTCCTTTGGGGTTTCGCCCATGCCGAAGATACCGCCAACGCAGGTGCGCAGGCCCTTGGCCTTGGCGCGCTGGATGGTCTCGATGCGCTCGTCGTACGTGTGCGTGCACACGATCGTTTTGAAGAACGAACGGCCGCTTTCGAGGTTGTGGTTGAGTTCGGTCAGCCCAGCGTCCACGAGGCGATCCAACGCGTCGTCGGACAAAAAACCAACGGATGCATGCGCCTCGGTGTGGCCCGCGGCGCGGACGGCCGCGACCGCTTCGACCACGTGGTCGAGCCCCTTGCTGCCGTCGGGCAGACCTCGCGTTGCGGTCACCAGGCCGAGCGCACTGGCCCCCCGCTGGCGGGCAAGGTCGCTGTCTTCGACGATCGTCTCGACCGCAGTGAACTTAGACGGCGCGACGTGCGTGGAGAAATGCCGCGATTGCGAACAAAACCCGCAGTCCTCCGGGCAGCCACCCTCTTTTGCGTTGATGATCGAACACAGGTGCACGCGGTTGCCGAAGCGCGCCCGACGTACGCGGTCGGCGGCGTTCATGAGTTCCCAGACGTCCGCCTGATCAGACAGCCAGGCCAAAGCCGAGGTTGCATCGGCAGCCTGCAAGTTGCCGTCGATGATGCGGTCGGCGACCGTTCCGGGCGCTTGGGGGGTCATCGGCGGTGACTTACCACGGCTCGCCAACGGGTGGGGGCGGGCGGTGACGTCCACGCCCACAACGCGTCTCCGCGGCGGAGGTCGGTCGTGGCAGGGGGCACAACGGTGATAGACTCCGGTCCGCGCAGGTGCGCGCCGAAGAATCGTGGGAAACGAGCCAACCGTGGACAACGCAAGCAAGAGCGACGGAGCGTCGACCGCCGCGTCGGGCGAAGAGCTCGCGCACCTGTACCGAGAGATGCTGCGGATCCGCCGCTTTGAGGAGTCCGCCGCGCGTGCGTACACCCAGGGCAAGATTAGCGGCTTCCTGCATCTGTACATCGGCCAAGAGGCGATCGCCGTCGCGACCGCTGACCTACTCAAACCCGGGGATCGCGTGGTCACGACGTACCGCGATCACGGATTTGCGATCGCGCAGGGGTGCGACCCCGGCAAGTGCATGGCCGAGTTGTTCGGCAAAAAAGATGGTCTGGTCGGCGGTGTCGGCGGCTCGATGCATCTTTTCGCCAAGGACAAGGGCTTGTGGGGCGGCTACGCCATCGTCGGTGGCCACGTCCCGGTCGCCGCGGGCCATGCGTTCGCTTCGAAGTATCTGGGCGATGGCGCGGTGACCCTGTGTTTCTTGGGCGAGGGCGCGATGCACATCGGAGCGACGCACGAAGGCATGCATCTGGCGGGCCTGTGGCGCCTCCCGATCGTCTTCTGCATCGAGAACAACCGCTACGCGATGGGCACCCCGCTATCGCGACAGAGTCCAGTCGATGACCTGACCGTGCGCGCGCCAACCTATCGCATGGTGAGCGACCGTTTTGTGGTGCGCGAGGTCAGCGAGACTCGCTCTCGCCTCAAGGCCGCCATCGATCGCGCGCGCAACGAAAATCAGCCGACGCTGGTCGAGCTGCAGACGTATCGTTTCCGTGGACACTCGATGAGCGATCCTGCGAAGTACCGCACCAAGGAAGAGCTCAATAGTTGGCAAGCCAACGACCCGTTGCATCGCGCCGAGCGCACGCTGCAGTCGGACCACGGGTTCACCGAAGCGCAGCTTGAGACCATCGACGACGAGGTCAGTGAAGAGATGGACAAGGCCGTCGCCTTCGCCGATGCCTCGCCGCAGCCGGATCCCGAGCACCGATTCAAATATCACCTGGCGGAGGAGGGCTGAGGCGATGGCAATACTTCAGATTCGAGAGGCGCTGTGTCAGGCTCTAGACGAGGAAATGGCGCGCGACGACCGCGTGTTTGTGATCGGCGAAGAAGTCGGTCACTACCAAGGCGCGTACAAGGTCACCGAAGGCCTGCTTGAGAAGTACGGCGAAAAAAGGGTGGTCGACACCCCGATCGCCGAAACCGGGTTCTCTGGAGTCGGGGTTGGGGCGGCGATGGCGGGCTTGCGTCCGATCATCGAGTTCATGACCTTCAACTTCTCGGCGGTTGCCTTCGATCAGATCCTCAACAACGCCGCGAAACTTCGCCACCTGTCGGGCGGGCAGTTCACGCTGCCCATGGTCTTTCGTGGGCCCAACGCGGCCGCGCACATGCTGTCCTCGACCCACAGCCAGGCGTTCGAAGCATTCTATTGCGGGTTCCCGGGCGTTAAGGTCGTGTCGATTGCGACCCCGTATGACGCCAAGGGGCTACTCAAGTCCGCGATTCGCGACAACAACCCCGTGATCTTCTTCGAGAGCGAGGTGATGTACGGCGTCAAGGGCGAAGTGCCGGACGAGGAGTACACGATCCCGATCGGCGAAGCGGACATCAAACGCCCGGGCTCGGGCGTGACGGTGATTACCTGGGGCCAGGGCGTGCCGGTCGCGCTCGCGGGTGCCGAACTGGCGGCAGCGGAGGGCGTTGAGGCTGAAGTCATCGACCTGCGCTCGTTGCGGCCATGG
The DNA here is from genome assembly GCA_016763875.1 of Nannocystaceae bacterium. Taxonomy (GTDB): domain Bacteria; phylum Myxococcota_A; class Polyangia; order Nannocystales; family Nannocystaceae; genus JAESSZ01. The sequence goes on along the minus strand of JAESSZ010000922.1, from coordinate 438 downwards.
GACGAGGCGGCCGTGTACGCGTCGGTTCGCAAGACCAACCGCGCAGTCATCGTCTACCACGGCTGGCCTTACGGCGGCACGGGAGCCGAGGTCGCCGATCGCATCACACAGAACTGCTTCGACTCTCTCGACGCTCCGGTTGAGCGCCTCTGTTACGAGGACATCAACATGCCGTACGCAGAGAATCTTGAAAAACTGGCGATTCCGACCCCGGAGCGCGCCGCAGAGGCGATCCTTCGGGTCGCGTACCGCGACTAAGCGCGTAGCGCCGTCGTCACCACAGGAGCGAGCCATGGCAACCGTCGTCGAAATGCCCCGCCTTTCTGACACCATGGAAGAAGGTGTCGTCTTCCTATCTTGAAGAACAGATGAATCTTTCCAGAGGCATCTCTAAATAGCGTGGGATTCCAGTGCGGCGTGTCGTCCACCTTCGCCAAC
>JAESSZ010000921.1 GCA_016763875.1 Nannocystaceae bacterium | reverse complement strand
TGGCGGCGGACACATTGCCGTCCGATGCCGGAGGGCTGGACCCCGCACGGGCTCAGGCCGCGGGGGAGAGTCCGAGTGTGTCGTCGGGGGGTGCAGCGCAGACCGATTCGGGTGCGCACGCAGGTCAATCCGCAACCGGTGCGGCAGTGGACGGGTCGGGCGCGACCGGTGCGGCAGTGGACGGGTCGGGCGCAACCGATGTGGGCGCGACCGATGTGGGCGCGACAGGTGTGGGCGCTGCAACCGGAGGGGAGGACGACGCGGGTACGACAGCCGGCGAGGCAGAACTCGTCATCGACGACGGGGCTGGTGACGATGGCTCGGGTCGTCCGCGAGCATTGCCCGCCAATGGCTCAAAGAAGCAGGAAGATCGGCGGGCCGAGGACGACATGGATGCGAAGGCTCTCCGGGAGGCCTCGCGAAAAGCGATCTCGCAGCGTCGATACGCCGACGCCTACCGCCTCGCGGGTAAGGCTCAACGCAAGCAACCGGGCGAGCCTGCGGCTGCGCTGCGTGTGGAGTCGGCGTGCGGCATGAAAAACAAAGGCGCAGCCAAGACCGCGCTGCAGTCGATCAAGACCCTCAAGCGGCGGCGAGAGTTGCGCTCGCGCTGTCGGGACCTGGGTACCAGGCTCGGCCTGTAGTCGTGGGGGAGCCGCCCGTACCCGAGACGACCCTTCGCTCCGAGCGAGGGGTCGCAAGGACGACTGCCGCTCGCGAGGGCCTTGAGGTTGGCACCAGCGTCGGACGCTACGTCGTGTTGGGCCAGGCCGGCGTGGGTGGTTTTGGGACCGTGTACCGCGCGTACGACCCCGAGCTCGACCGAAGAGTTGCGCTGAAGGTGCTCGACGATGGCAGTCCGGACGATCGCGCGCGCAAGCGTCTTTTGCTGGGCGAAGCTCGCGCGCTGGCGAAGCTGCGGCATGCAAACATCGTGGCCGTTTACGATGTGGGCGAGCACGGCGACCGCGGTTTCGTCGCGATGGAATACGTCGATGGCGTTGACCTCGCAGCGTGGCTTTCCGGGGAAGAGCGGAGCTGGCCGGCGACGGCATCGGTGATGGCGAAAGCCGCTCGGGGATTGGCGGCGGCTCACGCCGAGGGCATCGTTCATCGCGACTTCAAGCCGAGCAACGTCTTGGTCGACGCACGCGGGGAGGCCTATGTCGTCGACTTCGGATTGGCTCATATGGTGCAGCGGGATCCGCCGGAGGCTGCGAATGAAGAGGCAAGGGACGAGATCCCTCTGCCTTCTGGCACCCCACCGTTCCTAGCGCCCGAGCTGTACGACGGGGTTTCGGCTGGACCGCGATCCGACGTGTTCGCCTACTGCGTGACGCTGTGGCAAGCAGCCTATGGCGCGTTGCCCTGGTCGGCAGACGACGAGATGGCGCTGCTAAAACTGAAACGTGCAGGCGTCCCTGCATCGCCGAAGCGCCCGGACATGCCCGCCAGAGTCGTGGCACTACTACGGGCGGGGCTGGCAGCCGAACCCGAGGCCCGACCGGCAAGTCCGACCGTCATCGCCGATGCGCTTGATCCAGACGGAGGGCGCCGGATCTGGGGGGTCGCGGCGGTCGCCGGTCTTGCGGCGGTGGCAGTTCTCGCGATGTGGGTTCGGGCAGAAGAACCGTGCGCCGACGTCGGGTCGGGCGCGCACACGCTCTGGAATAAGTCGGCGCGAGCAGAACTGGCCGCAACCTTCGCCGAGGCGCAAGTCGAGCACGCAGACGAAACGTGGAGCCTCCTGCAAGCCAACGTCGATACGTGGGTGCAGCGTTGGCAGTCCGAGCGTGACGACGCTTGTCGTGCGACCCACGTCCGCCACGAGCAGTCGCCCGCACTGCTTGACCGGAGGATGGCGTGCCTCGATCGCGAACTTTCGCAGATGGCGATGCTCCTGCAGGTGGTCGGGGATGGTGACGCCGAAGTCGCAAGGCGTGCGCCCCGTGCCGTCGCGACGTTGGGTCGAGCGTGTGATGTGGCATCGATTCGGGCCTCGGGTGCTGAGGCCTCGGGGCCGCAGGCCGAGGCGGTACTCGCCGATCTCGACCGGGTTGTAGTGCTTGAGATGGTCGCCCGGTACGACGACGGGCTCGACCTGGCTCGCGATGTCGAGCAGCGCGCAGGAGAGATCGACGCGGTAGGCTTGCAGCTGCGCGCAAAGTACCGCCGAGCTCGGTTGCTCGATCTTACCGGGGATGCTCAGGCCGCGGTGTTGGTGCACCAAGAGGTGCACTGGGACGCCGAAGCCCAGGGCTGGGATGACGTCGCCGCTAAGGCAGGCCTTGGCGTCATGTACGAGTACGCCGCGGTGTTGGATAAACCCGAGGTCGCCTTGGCGTGGGCGCCCCACGTCGGCGCTGCGATTCGACGTGCGGGTGATGATGCGCGTCATCGAGCGACCCTCATCGACTCGACGGGTATCGCACGTTTGTATCTTCACGAAATCGAAGCGGCTCGAGACGCACATCTGGAGGCGCTTGAGATCCGCGAGAGCTACGACGAAGAGGGCCTCGACACGGTGGCGACACTGCAGAACCTCGGTATCGCCTACGAGGAGCTTCGCCGCTATGACGATGCCATCGCATTGCACGAGCGGGCGCTGGGGATCCTTGTCCGGTTGGTCGGCGAGCATCACCCCCACACGGCACGGGTGGTCGATAATCTCGGCACCGCGCTGCTGCGCAAAGGAGACTTCGATGCCGCCGTCTCCCACCTTCGGCGGGCCTTGGATATTCGTCGCAGCGTCTTGGCGGCGGGACATCGGTCGATAGCGCTATCAACGGTTCACCTGGCACACGCAGCTCTGCTGCAAGATGACGTCTCCTCGGCGATCGAGGGCTTTGAGATCGCGCTGCGGCTGTACAGCGCCATCTCTGAGCCACAGTCTCGCGATGTCATGCTCTGCCACGAGGGGCTCGCGCACGCATACCAGGCCGCGAACAACTCGGCCGCCGCCAAGAGGCACGCAGCGCTAGCCCTGGCGGGGCTGTCGGAATCGCTGCCGGAGGACCATCCCGAACTCGTTGGTCTTCGGGCGATCCTCGCCGACGAACCGTGAGCTATTGTAGCCGCGGTGGCGCACGACCGGACGACCGTTCGCGGCATGCAACGCTCGAAAACGATCGGGACCGAGCAGCCTTCGATTTCCGTCACAGCGGGCGGGCACTGCGGGCAGCGCTATCTGCTCGACGAGGGCGAGTGGATCGTAGGCAAGGGCGAGGGCGCGCGCATTCGACTGTTGGACTCCGGTGTGTCGCGGCGGCACGCAAAGATCGTGATGTCGAGCGACGGCATGGTGGTGGTCATCGACCTTCAGTCGACCAACGGCACCTTCGTCAACGATCAGCGGGTGGAGATGTCGGCGCTCCGCGAGGGCGCACGAATCGGGGTCGGCCCCGACGCGGAACTGCTGTTTTCGCAGCGGCCAGTTGCCGCGCCGGAGACTCCTGCGATGGCCAAGCCCAAACTCGACAACCCGCTGACAAAGCGTGAAACCGAGATCGCGCGGCTTGTGGCGGATGGGCTCACCAACCCGAAGATCGCCGAGCGGTTGGGGATCAAGACCGGAACCGTGTCGAGCCACCTCGACAACGTCTACGCGCGGCTCCGAATCTCGGGTCGCGCGGCGTTGACCCGATGGTTCATCGAGGCGGGGCTTTAGAGCTCTGAGTCGAACGGCACGCGTGCCTCGGTTCGGCGCAGCAGCAGCGGATCGAGATTGGCCACGCGCATGCCAAACTCGAGTTCGGTATGTCGTGCGTCCCCCTTGAGCCGAAAGTCGGGGCGGGTTCCCTCGAGGCGCATCCCGAGTTTTTCGAGGATGCGTCGTGAACCGGCGTTGCCCTCGATACAGCCCGCTTGCAGTCGGTACGGCGCGTGTAACCGAGTTGCCCACGTTACGAGAAACTCGGCGAGCCGCGTGCCTACCCCAGTACGCCACGCCAGCTTAGGTAGCTGGAACCCAATCTCGAATCCGCCGACGCTACCTTCCACGGCCATGACTGCGCCTTGTCCGAGGTACTGGGCCTCGGCGTCCTCAACCACAAAGATCGCGGTCGTGGGTGGCTCGGCGTCCGCCAGAGTCTGCCACTGCTGCTCGATGAGCGGCAGGAAGTAGCCGCGGAGCGCTTCCGGTGGCGCGGGGACAAACCAGAGCCACGCGCCGACCTCGTCGTCTCCGAGCATGCCAACGATCGCATTGAGATCCGTTGGTCGCGCGAAACGATACGACTCAGACGCGGAACGAAAGCGCGTTTGCATTCCGCGGAGTATGCCGTGCATCTACTCGCACGTCAGTTCATCGACGCACTGAAAGCAGCCGCTGATCACCACCGCAACCTCACCCTCGTCGCAGATGGGCTTGATGTCGCACAGCGGGTGGAGGCTGGAGCTGTCGCTGCAGTCTGGGAGTTGGGCTTGCACGCACACGCCACCGGAGCATTGCTGACCCGCGTCGCAGTGCGCGTCGGCCAGGCACTGGCTGACGGCGGGCTGGGGTTCACCAACGCCACACGCGTCGAAACTGTCCGCACAACAGTCGCCGTAGTCGACGCAGGCCTCGTCGCACCAACAGTTGCCCACGGGCGCGGGGCCGCCACACGACGGCGCTTCTTCTCCGTCCACCGCGCCGCACCAGCCCTCAAGTGCATCGGCCTTGCCCAAACCACCTCGGTCCGCGTCTTGGCCCGAATCTTGGTGAGAGTCCGTCGCGGCGCGAGCCGTGCTGGCATCTTCGTCACAGGCGGTGGCGAGTAGGGTCATGGCGGCGCTGAGAAGGATGCTGTGCAGTTTCATCGGTCGGTCCTCGTTGTTGTCTCCCTGTGTGCAGGTGCCGTGCCGCATGTAAGTGCATGTAATCGCTTGTCGGGCGGGCTCGGGTCCTGTTTCCCGGCAACAGGACCTGATTCCAGGCATTTACCCAGGGTGCGGCGATCGCGTCGGGCAACTGCCATGGGTGCGGAGACGGTCTTTAGCGTGTTGGCGACGCTCCGATCGTGGCGGCGCGCTCTGCCAGCCGTGCCAGGGGGCCATCTGTGAGTCGGTAGGTCGTCCAATCCGATCGCGGCGCGGCCCCGAGTTG
>JAESSZ010000920.1 GCA_016763875.1 Nannocystaceae bacterium | reverse complement strand
CGTTTGCCGGTCGTGGTCCCCGTCGTGCTGACCCACGCGCGTGGCGGTTGGAAAACCCCAGTGGACCTGTGGGAGTTGCTCGAGCCCCATCCCGACTCTCTACCCGGCGCAGCGCCACACGTGCCACGGTTTTCGATCATCGTCCAGGAGCTGTCGGCGTGGAGCGACGAGGACATTCGGCACCGCGTCTTGGCCGCCTTCCCGCGCCTCGCACTGTGGGCCCTGCGCGACGCCCGGGATTCCGACCGCTTACCCGCACGCCTTCATCTATGGACCTCTGCCTTGCACGAAGCCGCGGGCGCCCCTAACGGCATCACCGCTCTCGCACAGCTCGTCCACTACGCAAAGCTTGTCCTCAATGCCGAGCACTACCTGCAATTTCGTGTCAAACTCAAAGAAGTTGCTCCCGACGTGGAGAGACAAGTCATGACCGTTCTCGACCTCCTCCAGCAGGAAAGCCGCGCCGAAGGCCGTCAGCAAGGCCGCGCCGAAGGCCATCAGCAAGGCCGCGCCGAAGGCCATCAAGAAGGCCAAGCCAAGATGTTCCTCGGCTTCCTCCGCGGCAAGTTTGGCTCGCTCTCCGAGTCCGACATCTCCCGCATTGAGCAGGCCGACGAGGAGACCCTTGAGCGCTACCGCGAGCGCTTCGGCACCGCCGACTCCATCGCCGCCGTCCTCGGCGACTAAGCCCACCGAGTGGGCCCGCGAGCGCCTGCCACGCTCGTCGTTTCATGGCATCGCGCGCTGTGTGCCCAAGCGTTGAAGCCACGGCAGAACAGCGGTAGATCTACGCCATGAGAAAACGCTTGTTCCATGGCGTGCTGCAGGCCGCCGTCCTGGCGTCCGGTCTGGGTGCTGCCGGGTGCATGCCGAAGGTCAATGTTCACGAAGCGCCAGAGTTCGAAGCTCGGGCGCCGACGAGTTTCGCTTGGGTCACAGACGAACTCATCTTGATCCAGTTCGGCGCACCCCAGCCCGCGATTCGGAACGAAGCGAACGAGATCCTGATTCGCGAAGCTGTCGACCGTGAACTGGCCGCCAAGGGCTACGAGAGGACGACGGCCGCCGAGGCGGATCTCCTCTTGGCGTTCTCGGTTGGCGTCCGGGTTCGCTATCGAATGGAAGGGGCGGATCTCGCGAATGGACCCGGCGAGACCCAGACCAAGGGCACGCTAAACATCTACGCGCTCGACCGACAAGCGCACAAAGAGGTCTGGCACGGCAACGCAACTCGGTGGTTGGGCAAATCGGAAGAGCCCAAGGACGTCGTCGACCGCGCGGTCGGCCGGATCCTGGAGACCTTTCCGGCCGCAGCCCCGTCCAGCGACTGAGCCTCGCTCGACGAGCAGGAAGAGCCAGGCGCCACGTCTTCTGCCCGCTGAGCGGGGTTTACACCCTGCCACGCAACATCGTACAGCGTGACCGTCCTTGTCCCGGAGACCTTATGACCGCTCGAGCGAACGCATTTTTTGCCGCCCTGACCCTCTCCCTGGCCGCACCCGGCTGCACCAAAACTCCCAAGGCGGGCGGCTCGCGTGCGTCGGGCCAAAGCGACCTGATGGGGCAGACCCTCGCGGGCCAAGACGCGTGCGGCCCCGCCACCCACAAACGTCCCTTCATCATCGAGTGGGACGCGACGGATATGTCGAGCTTCGAGTCGCAGGCGGCCGACGACGTGATCGTGGTGCGGTACGAGGGCTGCTCGCTCGTCGTGCTCGATGAGTGCCGAAACGAAAGCATCCGCGGCACCCAGGGTTCGTACCTGCCCACGCAGTGGACGTCCGGGTCCCTGGAGAAGATCGACATCTCGAATGAAGGCGAGCTGTACGCCAAGCTTCCGCTGGGCAGCGCGACCCTGGGTGGTCGCGTCAGCGGCGGCGAGCAGTTTCACATGGAGTACTACGTCGCGGGGACCCGCCAGGCGACACGCGATGCGGTCTACGAGTCGGACCTGGCGAGTAATCCCGGCTGCGACGGCGCCACGCACTTCGTGCACAGCTACAACCTCGGTGCGTTTGCGCTGGGCTCAAGCAAAGAACTCAATACCAGTGCGGGCGGCAGCATCTACGGATTCGGCGCGGGCGGCTCGACCTCCAGCAAGAGCAGCGCTGACAAAAAGGGTGGCGATCTGGCCACGTGCAAGTCCGACAGCGCGACCGAGGTGCAAGGTTGCAAAGCACCGATCCGACTGTCGCTGCGAACGATCCGCGAGGGGGAGAACCCCGAGACCACGGCGAAGAAAACGCCCGACGATGCCGCGTCCCTCAATGCGGCGGGTAAGGTCGACGCCAAGCTCGAGGCTGGCGCCAACTCCCGGGCGCACCTTGAGTCCGCGATGGCCAAGATCAACGCTGGTGACGGCAAGGGATGCCTCGCCGAACTCAATGCGCACGACAAGCTTGAGCCTGAGCGCAAGTCGACGGAGCCGAAGGTTCCCTACTCGCACACTCGCTCCAAGTGCCTGATGCAGTCCGGTCAGTGCGACGCCGGCAAGGAGCTCATGCGCAAGTACTTCGCGGCGCAGGGCACGATGGATGCCAAGACGATCGATCTAGTCGTGAAGGGCGACTTCGACAAGTACTGCGGCAAGAAGTGAGTTGCGGCAGGGCGGCGCGCACTTGCCTAGTTGCGCGGCGGGCCGCTCAACAGTCTAAGGGCCGTCAGCGTCGGCACAGACGGCATCCAGCACGAGGCTAAACTGCAAGAACCCCTCCTGCAGTGCCTCGACCGAGCCGCATATATCGATCTTGGCGGTGTGGTCGTCGTACCCACTGCCCGTAAAGTACGCCAGCATCGTACGCAAACGAGTCGCGTCTTCGGCCCCCTCCCCGTCGGAGCTCCCGCCCAAGAACACCCACGGGTCACAGTCCCCGTTCTTCGTCTCGGCGGCGACGATGACCACGCCCAGCTCGCTCGCGGGCTTGATAGCCGTGAGCGCGTCGTACCAGGCCGATGGGCCCTCCGCAGACCCCGTACGCGACGCGTCCTCTGTCTTGCTGTCGACGTCGTCATCCTCATCGGTCAAGATGACGATCAACAGCGGCACCCCCTCGCGCAGAAACCCCTCATTGCATGCCCCCGGCTCCGCCAGCTCGGGTCCAAGGGCGGCGAACACCGTGTCGAGTTGCTTCTCGTCGTCGTCGTTGTTCTGACCCACCGTCATCAGGCAGCCCAGCACCGCGGGCGGGTCCTCTTCAGTCAGAAACGCCGGGTGGTCTGGATCGTTGGGGAAGCAACCGTTCTTGCCCGCCAACGCTCCGCTTCGGCTCAGCGCACCGCGCACCTGACAGGCTTTGGGCTGAAAGTCAGGCGCCGGCTCCGTGGTGGTGACACCGATATGATACGAGCACAGGTCGGCGACGATCGGACCGAGCAGCGCATTGATATTGCTGATCGCCGGGATCAAGACCGAGAACTCGTCGGACATGCTCCCCGAGTTATCGACGACGAACAAGATGTCCAGCGTGTCACAGGTGCCGGAAGCGGCCCCACAGCTGGGCCCCGTGGACCCGTTGCCGGTGCTACTGCCTGTGCTGGTATCGCCCACGGGAGTGCCCGTCGAGTCCGCGGCGCCCGTGCTCGTGCCGCCG
>JAESSZ010000089.1 GCA_016763875.1 Nannocystaceae bacterium | reverse complement strand
GCCGGCCGCGGCGTGCTGGGCGGGGCCTGCCCCCGCAAGGGCCGTCGCGCGGATGTGCTCCCCTGCGCGCAGCAGCGCCTTGAACGCGTCGCGATGGTGCCACCACAGTTGATTGAGCACCCACGCGGAGATGCTCGGCTTGGCGAGGGTCTTGACGTACGCAGCGCCGTCCGCGTCGCTACGGGTCCGAAGTTGCCGCACCAGTGCGTTTCGAGCGCCGATGAACGCGGCTTGCGACCCCTGGAACAAGCCGTCGATCGCCGCCTCGCGGTCGTCGGGGGTCGCCATCGCGGGCCATAGTACGACGCCTCGGGCGCGATACTTGGGCCACGACACTCGGGCACGACATTGCATCGCTCGACGATTCCTACACAGTGCGTAGACTCGCTCGGCGCGGATTGACGTGTATGCGGGGCTTGCGCCCCGCGTTGACTCCGGAAGCGACCCCTTCCCGCCGCTCTCTTCCGCCGCTCCCTTCCGCCGTTCCCTTCATCCATGCCGCTCCCACGAACGATCACTGTGCCGCTCGCGCTTGTTGCCGTGGCGTTGGCTCTGTACGCCGCCTCCAAGGTCGTGGCGGTGAACGAGCCGTACGACACGATGGCGCGCGATGCGTACCAGGACGAGGACGGCGAGGCGGTTGACGCTCGTCAGCAGGCTCAAGAGGTGCGAGAGCGGTTCGCTTCCGCCGCGCGTGGGGTTGTTCGGGCCAGCGCCGATCGGCGTGAAGCGGACCCGTTGATGGCCGAAAACGAGGTCGCGGCGCCCGCTATCGCGTTCGCGGGCCCAGTGTCGGCCCAGGACGCCGAGGCGGGCTTCGACTACGCCATGCGCCGAGTTGAGCGCATCGCCAAGACGCGTCGCCGCCTCGGTGTCGACCAGTGGCACGAGTTGTACCGCGAGGCGAACGACGCCTTTTCCGCCTACTCAGTGCACTTGGACGCCCACGACATCGACCAAGTCGCGCTGCTCGAGGACGCTCACCGCCGACTCAAGAAGGGCTTGAAGCGGGTCCGCGTTCGCGGCAAGAAGTTTGGCCCGTTCTGACTGTAGGTGCGGCGCCCTCGTGGTGTAGGCTTGCGGCGTGCAGCGAGTCTCGAACCGTCTGTTACGGATTGGGCTGTTGGTGATGCTCGCGGCCGGGGGCTGCGTGCGAGCCAAGCCGCACGGCGAGTTCGAAGACCTCGGCATTGCCTTCGCATCGTCGGAACTTCCACCTGGGTTGTATCCGCCCGTGCATGAAGCTGACCTGCCCGCGATTCGCGAGCGTGGCCAACTGGTCTACGCGATGGAGCGAGCGCTCAAACTCGCCTACGAGGACGCCATGCTCAAGGCCGGCGATCCCCACGCGGTCGCTGTGCTGCCGTTAGTCCAGGTCGATCCGGGCGGAGAGTCCGGGCAGGTGGTGTTTATTCGCTGGCCCACGCCGCCGGGCGGCACGCCGCCCAAGTTGACCGTCGACAACGCCGAGCGCTGGCTGCTCGCATCGATCCGCCTCAATCCCGATTCTGTGATCGATGTCGAACTGCTGACCGGCCCCATTGCCAAGGAGAGCCACGATGCGCGTCGCATCACCTCACTGATCGCGGCGGCCGAAGCACTGCGCGCCGAGGCGCCCGATGCTCTGTTCCACCTGCTCGACATTTACGAGGTCGTGCCCAGTGGCAAGAAGGCCAAGTCGACCAAGACCGTCGCGCACGTCTACGCGCTGTCCGCTGACGGGGATGGCCCCGATCTCGAGGCGATCGTCGACGAGGTTCGCAAGCGCGGCGTGCCCGATGTGCTGTCGGTCGGACTGACCCATCCGCCGGGCAAGGGGACGGCCGACCCGATCGTCGTTTCCGCCGCAAGTCCCGCGGCGCTCACTGTGGCGCGGGCACTGCTTCGCGGGCCGGCGGCTGGCGAGATCATCGTACTGACAGACGACGATAAACACTGGGTTGTGGATGCGCGCACTGGAAACATCGCGCGGCCGGGCGAGAATCCGGGCGAGAATCCGGCTCCAGTGGGCTTTTAGTCGAATCGTAATGTCCAGCGACACGCCACATCTCGTCGCCGACGAAGAGACCCAGACCGCGGAACTCGCGACGGGGACGACGCTGTCGTTCTCGAAGCAGTACCAGGTGATGGGGCGCCTCGGCGAAGGCGGCATGGGCAAGGTCTTCAAGGCCTTCGATCCGATCATGAACCGCTACGTCGCGCTCAAAGTGCTCAAGGTCGACGTGCCTGAGTCGGAGCAGCGCCGTTTTCGGCTCGAGGCGCGGCTGTGTGGCAGCTTCTCGCATCCCAATTTGGTGCGCGTCCATGACGTCGGCACGACCTCGGAGCATGGTCTGTTCTGGTTCGTGATGGACTTCCTGGAGGGCAAGGACCTCAGCGTCGCGACTGCCAGTGGGCGCCCCATCCCCTTGCACGTGGTCTGCGAGATCTTCCGTGAGGTGCTCCATGGCCTCAACTACGTCCACAAGCGCGGCATCGTGCATCGCGATATCAAGCCGGCGAACCTGTTCGTCTCCCGCGATCCGAGCGATCCGAGCTTTCGCCCCGTTAAAATCCTGGACTTCGGCGTCGCCCGCGACCTGGCCGATACCCGGCCCGAGCATCCCAAACTCATCCTTGGCGACCCCCGGTACCTGCCGCCAGAGCAGAGCCGACCCAACGGTCCGATCGACGGGCGCAGCGATCTGTATGCGTTGGGTATGTCCTTCTTTGAGGTCGTGACCGCGCACCACCCGTTCGAGGATGTATTCGGTCAACATCCTCGCGAGTTGCTCAAGTGTCAGCGCTCGCGGGTGCCGCTGCTCCCCAGCACGTATCTACCGGTCGATACGCCGCTGGCGCAGGCCGAGGCGATCGATGCGTTCTTCGTGCGGGCCACGGCCAAGGATCCGAACGAGCGCTTCGAGTCCGCGCGTGCGATGCAGGTCGGCCTGGCCGCACTGGCTCGTCTCGCCCACTGAGCCTGAGCCTGCGGGGACTGAGGCGGAGCCCGGTCGAGGACGGAGCCGTCCGCGGCGGCTTCCACAAATGCAACGGGCCCCGAGTCTGATGACTCGGAGCCCGGTATGGAGGATAACGGGATCGAACCGTTGACCTACGCGCTGCCAGCGCGTCGCTCTCCCAGCTGAGCTAATCCCCCGGTTTGTCTCGTGTGCGCCCCAGGTTCAGCGACCCGGGCGGACGTAGGTATCAGCGGTGTGCGGGTCCGTCAAGGACAAGCCGGCATACAGGGTCGCGTACGCTCATTCCCAAGCTTTTTTCGTCGCCGTGACACGCTTTGCTCGCCAGCACCTTGCCGCGAGCGGTTCGCGCGTTCACACTTTGCGCCGACTTCGATGGAACTCGCCGAACTCTTCGAGCAGGGCGGTCACCTCATGTGGGCGATCTTGGCGGGGTCCGTAGTGGGCGTCGCAGTGTTTTTTGAGCGGGTGTGGAGCCTGCAGAAGAACCGCGTACTTCCGCGGGCCTTCGTCGATCGCATGCGCGGCATGGTGTCCAAGGGCAAGACGTCCGAGGCGCGGCTGTTGTGTGAGGAGAACGGCTCGAGCATCGCGCTGATCATGGCCGGCGCCTTGCGGGCGTTCGAAGCGGGCAAGGCTCGCGCGGAGATCAAAGAGGCGGTCGAAGAGGTCGGCAACCGCGAGGTCGCGCAGCTCGATCGCAACGTCGAGATCGTCGGTACGGTTGCGTCAATATCGCCGCTACTGGGCCTGCTGGGCACCGTGATCGGCATGATCCAGGTGTTCAAGAATTTCGTCGACGCGTTCCAAGCCGGTAACGCTGGGCCGGATACGTTCGCGCAAGGAATCTGGCAGGCGCTCATCACCACGGCGTTTGGTCTGACCGTCGCCATTCCGATGCTCGTCGCATACAAGTTCCTTCAGGGCCGCAACGACCGACTCGTCGTCGCGATGGAGGAAGACGCGATGGGGATCGTGGATCTGCTGGAAGACGGGCGCCTCGCCAAGGCCAAGGCGGCGAGCTCCCAGGGCGCTTCCCAGGACTCGGCCGGTCGTGAGGCTGACGCGTGAGTCTGGGCGACCGGGCCTCGGGGCTGCGCGCGCGTCGCAAATCGCGAGGGCAGGGCGCCGTCATCGACCTGACGCCGCTGATCGACATCGTCTTTCAGTTGCTGATCTTCTTCCTGCTGACGGCGACCTTTCAAACCAGCCCCTCGTTCAAGGTCAACCTGCCCAAGGCTGAGAACCGCGAGAGCAGCCAGGACCCCAAGGCGGTGGTGGTGAGCCTGAGTCACGAGGGGAACATGGAGATCGAAGGCAAGCCGGTTGACGT
>JAESSZ010000919.1 GCA_016763875.1 Nannocystaceae bacterium | reverse complement strand
TCGCCGTCCAACGCTTGGGGGTCCTCAAAACAAGCAGAGGCAAGGAGGCAAGCGGCTGCTAGTCCAACGTGATTTCCCGAGAGCAGTCCCATCGGGTCAAGCGTAGCCCAGCCACGCGACTCGCGGCGTGTTTGCCGTCACCTGGTCGGACGCGATGTTTCGCGTGGAGGCGCTGAGCGGGCGATTTGCCTGTTTGACTAGTGTTCTCGCTGGCTACGCTACCGACCGACGATCTTCGCGTAGGTTTGCACGCGGGGGCTCGCCCCGTCGTGTCGCATCCAGCCGTAGAACTTCCGCCACTGGGCGTTGGAGATTTCGCTTTCAAGGCGCCGCAGGTACGCGAGGTCTCCGTCCTCCAGTATGGCGTTGAACTGCTTGTAGTTGGTTGTGGCGAGGATGCGATAGATCGCCCGCTCTTCGCCGCTGTCGGTACACCCGCTCATCAGCGCCTGCGTCCCCTGTTTGAGGATGCCTGGAGAGATCTTGTAGTAGATGTCACGCGGAAGCGTGTTGCCTGTCTCGCTGGTCTCGACCACTGCATCGAGGAACGCATTGATCGTCGCGTCGCGATGCTCGCGGCACAACTGGAGGAACTGCTCGTTGAATGCGCGGCCGACTGGCTTGCCCGCCGCGTGGTAGGCTTTGGCAGTCCACACCATGAGCGTTGCCGCCTCGCTGGCGTCCTCGAGCTCGGTCGCCACGCGCCGGGCGTCCACCGCTTCGATGAGGCCGAGAAACTCGCCGTTGCGGTAGGGCGTGTCTAAGAAGACCTCCCAGACCATCTTCTCTTCCGCGCCACTGGTACTGCCGTCGAGCGCCTGGTTGATGAGTTGGATTTTTTGGTACCTGTTTGCCGCGTTCACCCGCGACCGGACACGCGGGGCACTGATGCCGTGTCGCTCGCTGAAGTTACGCTTGCCGCCAAGGCCAAAGAGACCGGTTGAGCGCCGTACCGTGACGACTTCAGTGGTCAGGTCGCGTCGGGTTTGCTCCTCGGCGCAGGAGATCCCGATGTATCGAAGGTCCTGACGAATCTGGCCGGTGAGGCCCGATTCGCCGAACTGCGCCTCGATCAACGCCGCGGCGATGCCAACGCCAGCAGCGACGACCGCGATCGGTAGCCCGACGCCTGTACTTCCCAGCATGAGCAGCCCACCGGTGAGTCCAGCGTACGCCGAGCAGAACCCGATCATCGAGGTTACCTCGCCGACGCTGTCTTCGTTCTTACACTCTGCCGCTGCGGCGTTGATCGCGAAAGGAAGCGCGATGGCGTCGCCGAGTGGTCCGAGGAACTTACACGCGCTCACGAACTTGGCGTATCGAACTTTGCTGCCGATCGAACATGCGGTGGTCGCGACCGTGGCGCGGACCTCGGCCGAAACGAATCTGGCGAGTCGTGATCCCACGTCGCCGCTGAAAAACTTCACCATGTCAGGGATGTTGCTGGTGATGCTCAGTGCCGCAGATCCGCTCATTGTTATCTGGCTCCACCGGATGTTCCCGTTTCTGTCGACTGGCGGAAAACACTCGGTAACCGCGGCCAAGCCCCACAGGCTGAAGACGGTGGTCACGAATCGACCCCCTGCACTGAATGACGCGAGCCGCTCTAGCAACGCTGCGCCGGGCACATTGTCGGCCTTGAGCTTTGCGATGAGCAGCGTGTCGTTCATTCCCAACGAGCTATGGTAGCTGCGCGCCCGCATGGCGCGCGTCAAACCGCGGGCCATGACGCGGCGCAGCTGGGGTCGGCAGATCAACTCGTGAATCGCCGTCGCAGGGATAAGGGTGGCGCCTTTTGCCCCACCACCTCCCTGGGCGTGCTTCATCGACTTTTGGTCTTCTGACAGCTTCGCAAAAAACGCTAGCAAGTCTTCGAGTGCACGAACTGCCTCCTGCTCGCTGACGCCGCGGATAACCTCAAGCGGATTTCGGGCCAGCTCACGCGCCATCCAGTGGGCCGATACGATCTGTGCTGCCTCGGGGTCGAGCGACGCGATACGAACCGCTTCGAGCTTAAGACGCTCGCCGCGTCGAGCCACGGCAAGGCCATCGAGCGTGGCGTAGAACTGCGCGGAGGTCAGATAGTCGGCGAATGCCTGAATGCGCGTCTCGTAGTGGCTGCCCAGGGCGGTGACCACCCCTAGGTGTCGCGCTCGCAGCAACGCATCGCGCACCGAGGGGAGGGCAGACAACCGATCGCGCTCTTGCTCGACGAGCACGCGGCGCATCGCCAACACGTCGCGCGCTTCGTCGTCATACTCTTCGAGGGTCTTGTTCGCCGCTTTGCCGAACTTGTCGGTTTGCAGCATCGCCAGGAGCGTCATCGTCACGCCCAACTTGTGAAGGTCGCTATCTCGTCGCGCGTTCGTGAACGCCTCGCCCACGGCCTTCGAGACGGCGGCTTCGATCCTTTTCCAGACCTCGTCGGTCAGAGCGGCGCTCACCGCGACGCTCCGGTTGCAGGCGAACACGAGCTATCGGTGAAGCACCACCAAGACGCCGCGCAACAGGTTTTCAACGACACAATTTTAGTGTGCCCCCAGGTGGTGGAATTGATCACATCCACCCGCCGAATTGGTGAGAAATCTTGCGCGGCGCCGCTGGTGGGCCTTCCTGGGCCAAATAGACACGTAGGGGGACGCCCTACAACGAGCGCGCCTAGTCGTTGGCCGCCGCAACCTCCCAGCGCAGGTCCCGCCGAGAGCGCGCGTCCACTGTCACTCACCGGCCGCCGCGTACCGTGCACTAATGCAATTGAACCCGCATTAGCGGCAAGCAGAGATCAGAATTCGGTCGTGACTCGGATCGATGGGACGACGCGAAGCAGGACTAGGCGAGCCAGGACTAGAACGGGATGTCGTCCGTAAACTGCTCGTCCGGCTCGGCCGGGAGCGGGATGTCTTCACCGGGAGCGGCACTGGACCCGCCTGCACCGGCTGGACCTGCCCCGGGCCCTGCGCCCGCCGAAGCGCCCACGCGCTCGATGGTCCACACATCAAGGCTGTTGAAGTACTTCACGTCGCCCTTGGGTGAGGTCCACTCGCGGCCGCGAAGCGAGAACTCCAAATCGACCTCGTCGCCGACGTTCAAGCCGTCGAGATTGGCGCAGCGATCGCCGGTCAACTGGAACTGCACGAGCTGCGGGTAGCGAGGGTTGTCAGCCAATTCCACGACAAACTCGCGCTTTTGAAAACGTGCCGAGATCTGCTGAGTCTCGTTGATAATACGAAGCGTTCCGGCGGCCTTCAGTCCCACGGCGCGGAGCATACCTACTTTGATGGCGCGGATTTGCTCGCGAACCCAGAGGGGCACAACGTCCTCGCTCGGCGATCGCACCCGTCTCGGGACGTGGGCCGCAGGCGGGAACCTTCGCCCGGTGCAGGTCCACTGAGTCTTGCCCATGCGACGCACCTTGATCCTGCTTGTGAGCTTGCTCCCGGCCTGTGGCAGCGAGAACCGAGATGTCGACGACACGCTGCCCACGAGCATGACCGCGGTCAGTGGGGATACGAGCGCTAGCGCAGGTGACGGCGGCAGCTCCGATGAGGGCTTCGACCCGCCGCCGCCCAGCGACCTGCCGGACGTCGATCCCGATGCAGGCGTGGGCTGCAACGCCGTCGATTTCCTGTTCGTGATCGACAACTCCGGCTCGATGGCCGACGAGCAGCAGCACCTCATCGACAGTGTGCCCGGCTTCGTCGCCGCCATTGAACAACGACTCCCGCCCGGCTCGGGCTCCTACCACATCATGGTCACCGACGTGGACCCTTGGGTCTACGAGGCGTGCGAGGAAGCATGCGTCGACTCGGCCCAGTGCGAGACTCAAAGTGAGACAGCAGAGTGCGACTGCGGCTACCCGTGTGCGCTGAGAACGCTGTGTATCGGTGGCGGTAAGATCGGTGGCGACTACGCCTGCGGGTCGGTTGCACCGGAAACGTGCGAAGCGGTGGCCGGCGCTGGTGTCACTCACCCGCGCGGTCGTGATGCCTCCAATCGCGACTGCGAGTTCAGCTCGGGCGAACGCTACGTCACCAATATCGAGCCTGACCTCACCGCGGCGATCGACTGTGCGGCACGCGTCGGCACGAGCTCCTCGGTGGGGGAGAAACCGATGTTCGCGATGATGGAGGCGCTGACGGGCGCGGGCGAGGTCGCGGCCTGCAACGAGGGTTTTTTGCGGGACGACGCCGTTTTGGTGGTCACGATCATCACAGACGAGGACGACAATGGACCGCACGCGGACGACCTCGAGGGCGACTCGCCGGGTTCGCCCAGCGAGTGGTTTGATGCGCTGGTTGCGGTCAAGGGCGGCAACGAAAAGGCCATCGTCGCGCTGGCGTTGATCGGCGACAACGACCAGCCCGCAGGTATTTGCGCCCCGCTGGATCACGCGACATTCGACGGGGCAGAAGCCGCGCCCAGAATCCGCGACTTCGTGGGACGGTTCGGCACGCGTGGCAAGGTTGCCTCAGTGTGCGCGGACAACTACGAGGAGTTCTTCATGCAGACCGTCGACACCATCGGCGAAGCCTGCGAAGAGTTCCAGCCCGAGGGGTGATTGG
>JAESSZ010000918.1 GCA_016763875.1 Nannocystaceae bacterium | reverse complement strand
GGGTGCTGATCGGCGGGGGCATCGGTCTGGTGCAGGGCGGGGCGTTGGTGGTCAGTGCCCAGAGCGACCTCACCCTGGCTCAGGATGCGTCTCGGTTTGGGGCCGGTAGCGCGCAGCGTGTGGCATTTCTCGAGGGGGAACTGCAAGGCGCGTGGGGAATGCTTCTGGCCGACGTGGTCACGGGCGGGCTGCTTGCCCGAGTCGGCGGCGCTGGCAATGTTGGGCGCGCCGTCATGCAAACGGTCCGCACGGCGGCGGTTGCTGGCGGTGGATCTGCGATTGGAACGGCGACCAATCCGAATGTGTGGGCCTCACCTGATACCGCGGGAATTCTGCTCAAGGCGGCGGTCATCGGCAGTGTCGCGGGCGCGGGTGGTCACGTCGCAGGGTCGTGGCTTTCTCGGGCGGGCAACCGAGTGATGTTGGGCCTCTCGCGTGATACCGGGCCACTCAAGCGTGGCTCGATGGTCAAACTGGGCGCCAAAGATGCCCCAAGCAGTACCGAGGGCCGCGTGCTGTCCGTCAATGGCGATAGGGTGCGCGTCGCGACACCCGAAGGGCAGGTCGACTTTCGTGTCACCGACGCCGCTGTCGTCTCCGCACAGTACGGCAGCGGGGGTGGTGGGCGACCCATCGGGCCTACCGTCGCCGCGCACAGCCAGGGGCGCAGGCAGGCGATCATCGACGCCTCGGTGCAAGCTGGTCCGAACAAGACGGTCATTCACCATCCCAAGGACTCCGAGTTTCTCATTCGCCACGCGCTGGACAATCCTCCCCCCAAAGATTGGTGGGGCCTCACCATGCACGGCAGCGACGACGGCTACTTCTACGTCGCGCGGCAAGCGAGAGGGGCGCCTGGCGAACGATCCACTGTGCGCCAGTACTACCTCACAGACGAGGAAGTGGCTGACATCGTTCGAAGCTCGGGGTGGCGACAAGGAACGCCGGTCTTTCTCATGGTGTGCAACTCGGGCGGCACACACACGGGGCGGGATGCCATGGCGGCGCGATTGGCCCGTCTGCTCAATACGCACGTCTTGGCGCCCGAGTTTCCGGTTGCACCCGTGCCCTCGGCGTTCACCGGCTCAAGCGCTGTGCACACGGTGCAGCCCGCGGCGAACTCGATGCGGGGAAACCCCGATAGCCACTACATGCTGTTCAACCCCGGTGGCCGGGAGGTCGCTCGGTTCTCACCCACGAACCTGCAGCGCGCGCAGAACGTGTTCAACGTCGAGGAGATCGCATTACAGGCGACGCAGGCGATTCGGTCCGGCGGCTGACAAACCGCCAAGCCTTACGCCTTGAGCGCGTCGAACTCTCCGGATTCGCCGAAGTCAGGATGTCCGAAGTAGTCCACGGGACCACCATCGGGTGCGCGGACGCCAACCGCGTTGAGGATGGTCGTGAGCAACTTGTTGTGCGGCGAGTCTTGGTCGTGAGCGGTGTAGTCCAGCGGCGTGACCTTGACGTACTGGCCGGTCTGGAAATAGTCGCAGCAACCACCTGCCATCACGTAGGGCAGGTCCATGAAGTTGTGCCCCAGTCCATCCGACAGCTCGTTCATCCAGATGGCCGTGCTGTGGTCGAGCACCGTGCCGTCGCCCTCGCTGTATGAGTCGAGCCGATCGAGCAGATACGCGAACTCGCCCGCAAACCACTGGTCGATGCTGAAGAGCATGTCGAGGTAACCCGCGACTTCGCCACCGGAGCAGTCGTCGGCCGTGTTTCCGTGCGACAGCTTGTGATGGTTGTACACGTGGCTCATCCCGTCCCACGTGAAGATCGGGCCGCCCGCACCACCGCCCCATTGCAGCGTCGCGGCGTGGGTGCTGCCGCACGCCAGGGCGAGGGCCAGGATGTCCATCTGCATGCGACCGATGGTCTTGAACTCCGAATCCGACGCGATTGTGTCGGGGTTGAGTCCTTCGAGTTCTGCGGCTCGACCGTCGGGGAGCGTGCACGGGATGAGACCCGCGTTGCCCATGCCGAACTCCAGGTCACGCACCGCAGTCAGATGCATGTCGAGCTTGGTGCGATCTTCGGCGCTGAGATCTTGTCCCTTGAGCCGGCTGAAGTCGTCCTCAACCAGATCCAAGACACTTTGCCGCCGGGCGATGAGCCGGTTGAGCGCCACGTCATCGATACCCGACAGGCCCATGAAGTCCTGGTAGGCAAACCACGGGTTGTTCTCGCCCGCCGCCGGTTGCTCCGAGCCGTGGTACGAGATGTATCCGAGTTGGTTGTTGCCCGCGTAGCCGACTTGCAGATTGAGTGCTGGCCGGTTGTCGTTGAGGTGGTTGGCGATCTCTTGGTCGACCGAGATTCCAGTCGCAAACAAGCTGCCGTTGGCGCACGGCTGCGCGGTTAGTTTGTGGACCATGCCCTTGGCGTGGTCGTCACCCGGGGTGCCGTCTCGATTGAATCCGCGGGGGACCATGTGGATCCCACGCGGGATGAGCAGCTTGTCGACGTGGCTCGTGAGTGGCTCGATGCCGGTGCCCTGCAGCGAAGCCGCCGTGAGTGCGCCGTATCCCGTGGTGGGGAAGAAGCGGTTCATCTCGACGCCGTTGCATTCGAAGAACGAAACGAAGCGACGAGGGGTGTCGTCCGCGCCCGCCGTGGCCTTGCGGGGTGCAAGCGTCTCCAGGAAAGGCAGCCCAACCATGACGCCGCCGGCCCCACGCAAAAAGTTACGACGATGTATCGTTTTCATCGTTATTCCTCCACCGTGTTGCGGTAACGAAAGCTGACCGTTCGTGTCAGCGAGACCAGCAGTTCTTTGACGTTGTAGTCGCCCTCGACAAGGTTTTCGTGCATCCCGTTGAGAGAGCACAGGTCGTCGACCGTCTCCGTACGCGAGCTCGCGTAACGGAACCATTGGGTCAAGTAGCAACGTTGAGCCTGAGGCGACTCTGCGATCTTGTGGATCATGTCGACCGCGTCGGTAAACTCCATCTCTCCGTCGGGCGTGGCGAAGGATCCCTGGGTGTCCACAGTGACCCCGTTCTCCTCGGTGCGTAACACGCCGATGGCATCGTAGCCTTCGAATGCGAAGCCTGGCTCGTTGATGACCGAGTGGCAGCCTTGGCAAGCGTCCGCCGAAGTGTGGTGTTCCACGCGCTGCCGCGTGGTCGTGAGTTCCTCGTCGAATGGCGGAAGTTCGAGGTCGGCATCACCCGGTGGATCCGGAATGGTGGTGCACATCACTTGGCGCTGTACGAACACGCCACGATGAATCGGTGATGTCCCCGCGAAGTAGGCGTTGCCGGCAAGGAATCCGATGTGCGTTAGAAATCCGGCCCGCTGGGCAGGGTCGAGGCTTACCGGGGTGAGCTCGGGGCCGAACTCGCCCTCCAACCCGTACAGCGGCGCCAGGCGTTCGTCGACGTACGAGTCGGTCGATGTCATCAGATCGGTGAAGGTGCCGTCGTTTGTCAGAATCGTGTTGCGCGCAAAGGCAAGCGTTTCGGCCTGCATTGAATCGGCCATGCCCGGCACGAACTCCGGGAACATGTCTGGGTCCTTGCTCAACGAGGCGTACTTGCTCATTCCCAGCCACTGCTGATGAAAATCTTCGATTGGGTCGGCGGCGCGCGGGTCCTCGAGCATGCGCCGAGCCTGGGCCTGCACACCTTGGGCATCGTCGAGCATCCCAGCCTCGGCGGCGGCGAACAACTCGTCGTCGGGCATCGAGTTCCACATCATGTACGAGAGTCGCGATGCGATCTCGTAGCCTGACAGTGCGACGACGTCTTGCCCTTCGCCCGCTGGCGTGAGCTCGCTGCGATACAGGAAGCTCGGCGCTTGCAGGAATGCTTCGACGACGAAACTGATCCCTTGCTCGAAGTCAGAACCGCTCTCGTAGAGTCCGCCTCCGGTTTGGTACAGACCCTCGAACTGCGCCTGTTCCTCGCTGGTGAGTGGGCGGCGAAACGCACGGTGCCCGAACTGCGCAATGAACATCGCTGCGCACCCGTCGGGGTCAGCGTCGGGCGTACAAGGGAGCAGCGAAGCGAGCCGGGCGCTGTCGGTGACGAGGGCATCACCGAGTTGCTCGGCGGCGCGTCGGTAGTCCCGCGCGAGGTTGTTGTTGACGAGCAGCTGGTCGGCGTTGTTGTTGAAACCGCCGATTGCCGCATCGTTGAGGAACTCTGCGGCGGGGGTCGTGTCCACCGTGAGCAGCGCCTTGACCGTGTTGTCGTACTGGCGGTGGGTCAAGCGGACGAAGCGTGACAACTTGCCCGGCAGCGTGTCTTCCTCGCAGAACGGATCGGGTGCGCCGTCAGCACCGTCGTCAGCACCATCGTCGTCACCCTCTGTGCCCGAGGCTCCGCCCTCGGCCGCACCATCGGATCCGCGGTAGCAGCCGCTCGACACGAGCAGCGCCCCGATCCCCAGCGCGATGCGCACGTGTGCCTTCCCTGTCGTCGCCATCGCCCAATGAGATACGCGGATGGGGGTAGTCCGGGTGAAAAAAGATGATGCGGACGGGTTCCTAGAGGCGTGCGGACCCCCATTTCGCGACGGTTTGTGTCGGCGAGAGGCCCGCCCTTGCATGTTTTGGCGGCTTTACTATCTTTGTCATGTGCGTCCGGGATGGGGCTCGTGCGTGGTTACGCTCGTCGGTGTTGCGACCGGGTGTGGCGAGGAGGCGGCGACGGTCGACGAAGCGGGCACGTCCTCGGGCGGACTCACGGACGGTGTCGTCGCGGACGACGCTGGCCTGACGGGCTCAATCGACGATCTGCCGTGGCTGCCGCTTCCCGATCTACCGCCGCAGACCAAGAGTTGTGAGGAGCGAGGCGCTCGCTTTGGCGTTGTCGCTGGCCCAACCCGGGTGGAGACCCAGAGTTCGGGTGCCAGGATCGAGCGTATTGGGTTGGGTGCGGCGAGCTCGGGTTTGTTCGCTACGTATACGAGCACCGATCTGGTGACCGGGGTTTCGGAGCTACTCGGTGTTCGCCTGGCACCCGACGGAGACGCCAAGGGGTCACCGTGGGCATTGTCGGGAGGCAGTGCGACTCCGGCCACGTATTCAGGCGACGATCGACTGTTGCTGACCCACTGCACCGACAACCTCGTGGGGTGGCGGGCGTTTGACGTCAGCGGTAGCTCGCTCGGCCCAGCCTTGCTCCCGCATGCATACGGGGGATGCGGACGCGACGCCCCTGCCGCGGTGTGGACGGAACTCGGCTACCTCGCAGCCTGGCACGCTGCCCCTTCGCAGGCCTGCCCCGAGAGTTGTGTCGCACTCGCGTATGGGCGAGAGAACGTCATCTTTCGTACGAGTTCGTTGCAGCCAACCTTCATCGTGACGGACTCGCTCACGATTGCCGCTGCCGAGAACGCAGCGCTCGTCGTTGCGTCGCACGTCAACGTTCTCGACAAGAACGAGCTGGCGATGTCGCTGGTCGAGCTAGGGGGCGAGCCGCTGTTTCCTCCCCTGGTGCACGGGTTTGCGGCCGCGCCCGGTCCCGACCCCCAGGTTGACGCGCCCGTGGCCGTCGCAGCGACACGTGACAACGGTTTTGTCGTCTTTGTTGGCGGACGAGGTCCAGCGTACGGGCGGGTGCGTCTAAGCGACATCGCCAGTGTCGAGTTGGCGTTCGAGGACGTCGAGCTTCCCGCCGAACTCGCGGAGTTTGATGCGTTTCGAAGTGACATCCACGCGACGACCCGAACCGGCGGCCTGATTGTGCACGGGAGCGTCACGCAGGAGTCCGACGGGGAGTTGGTTGAGGGGTTGCTGCTCGCAATGGCCGATGACGACGGTGAACTTCAGTCCTACGAGTTCTTTCCCGTGGCCATCGGCGCTGCGATCGCAAGCCACGAAGGCCGCACGTGGCTCGTCTTCGGCGGCGACGGACTGTTCTTCGCCGAACTGGGCTGCGTGCTCTAGCACCCTTCCGCTAGCTCGTTGGGGGCGCCGGGTGTGCCGTAGGTGTCGAGCATGTACTCGGATGTCGCTGCACACCAACGATTGCCGTCGTCGTTGCTCACGTTGTCGAGGCTGGCATCCTCCAGTGCGATGGCGGTGCCCGGTTCGACCATGGGCCATGGCGCGATGTCGTCATAGATCACCTCGTCGATCACCACACCGTTGCAACGCAGGCGTAGGACGTCTCCGGTATTGCCCAACGAGTAAGTCGGCCCAAGCGGAGCATCAGGTGTGAAGAAAAGGTCCGTTGCAGTGCCCGTGCCCAGCAGCACGTAGCTCTGCGGAAGGATCGTCAGCGGGCCGCCCGCGAACTGTTGGCCGTGGAGCGTGAACGTCTCGAACGCAAGGTTGCTCTCGAACTCGCAGCCTTCGAGGATCCAGGTCGTACTCGGGTGCGGGTTGTACAGTTCAACCCATTGTCCCAGCGGTGAGTCCGGTGTGGCGGCGGCGGCATACAGGACCTCGGAGAAGACCACGGCACCGGGTTCGAGAAAGACGCAATCGCTGGGGTCGAACTCGCATTGTGCTGTACAGCCGAGGGGGCCGCCCTGGGCACCCACGATGTCGGCGAAGCATGTCCCGCCCGCCAGGTCCGAACCGTCGCAGGTCTCGCCCGGAACGACGATGCCGTCGCCACACGAACCGCATCCGCTGACGTCCAGCGTGCAGTCGGGTGCGCACGCGAGCTCGCCCTCGGCAAACCCCAGAGTGATGCAGGTGACGTCGTCGAGTGCCGGGCCGTCACAGATCTCGCCTTCGTCGAGTTGCTCGTCACCACAGGTGGAGCAGAAGCTGACGTCATACGACTGGCAGTCTTCCGCGCAAACGAGGGGCCCGGTCGCAAAGCCAACGTCTTCGCAGGTCACGCCACCGAGGTTGAACACGTCGCAGAGTTCGGTTTCGCTGACCACACCGTCGCCGCAGTTGGCGCAGTCGGACCAGTCGATCGTGCAGGTGTCAGTGCAGGTGGCCGCCCCGCTTGAGCCAAACCCAGTGAAGTCGTCACAAGTCCACGGAAAGTCGGAGGGCGACATCGCGTTGCTGTCGCACTCCTCCCAGCCGCCCACGATGCCGTCGCCGCACTCAGAGCAGTTGTAGGATGCAACCGCGCACTCGATGCAGAGTACCTGGCCGCTCCACTCTGATCCGAACAGCAGATCGCAAGTTTGAAACCCCTTGTGGTCGCAGTCTTCTCCCAGCTCGAGTTTGCCGTTGCCGCACGACGAGGTGCACGCGCTGAGGTCGAGTTGGCAGTCGTCGTCGCATGCCAGCGCTCCGCCGTTGAAGCCCGGATAGTCGCTGCAGGCTTGCTCGATAGGCGCATCGCCGTCACAGGCCTCGGTGTCCTGGTCGACGACGTCGTTGCCGCACAATACGCACGACGAGAGGTCGAAGGTGCAATCGTCTCCGCAGCGTAGGTTGTCGCTGGCCGGGTCCCAGCCGAAAGACGCGCAGGTCTTGCCGCCTACGTTGGCCCCGTCGCACTGCTCGCCGACGCTCACGATGTCGTCGCCACAAACCGCTACGACGGCTGAGGGATCATCGTCCCCATCGTCCCCATCGGCCGCGTTGGTCTCGCCCGGGATCCAGCCCGTGTTTTCACCAATCCCCGACGAGTCTTGCTGCCCAGAGCTGCCCGTGGTCTCCGCGACCACGCCTGCATCGTCCGCACACGCTCCGAGTAGAAGCGCGACACCCAGCCCAGCCCACCGCTGCATCGTGAGTGAGTGTCCCATGACCTGACGGATAGTGCTCAACCCCACGTGCGCGCGGCGTGAAGCGAGAGCCCCGAGGCGATCGACATCAGTTCGTCACCACCGGAGAGCTTTTCGCGGCCGAACCGCGTTTCGAACTCACGACGAACACAGGGAACAAACGCAGTCCCGCCGGTCATGAAGACTCGGTCGATCTCTTGTGGCGTGACGTTGGCGTTCGCCAGTGTTTGATCCAGGGCGTCGGCAATCGCGGCGACGTGCTCGGCTATCCAGCCTTCGAACTGACTGCGTTCAACCGGAACTTCGATGTTTACTGGTCCATCGGTGTAGTGGAATGTCGCTTTCTCATGGGTCGACAGCGAGATCTTCGCGCGCTCGACTGCCTTGTGGAGATGAAATCCCTGGTTGTTCTCCAATACGTGGAGGAACGCTGCGATCGCTTCAGGTTTGCGCGCCCGACGCCGGAGGCGGTCGAGTTCGGCCAGGGTTCGTTTGCCACGAAGGAACGAGAGGTGATGCCAGCGTGAGAGCTTGTAGAAGTACGAGTGGGGGATCGGCATTTCGCGGCCCATCTCCACGTAGGTTGTGCCGAGGCCAAGGTGCGGACACACCAAGTGCTCGATGATGGTGGCATCGAGGTCGTCGCCGGCGATGCCCACGCCTCCTGTCGCGACGATGTCTTGCTGGCGTTCGCTGTCCTGATGTCGTCGGGGACCCAGGCGCATGAGGCAAAAGTCCGTCGTGCCTCCACCGAAGTCGGCGACGAGGGCGAGCTCGGGTCGGGTCAGGGCGCGTTCATAGTGATACGCCGCGGCGATCGGTTCGAGTTCAAAACGAACCTCGGAGAATCCCGCTTTCATCGCGGCGCCGGCGAGCCGCTCCTGCGCGATGTTGTTCATTTCCTCGGTCGTTGCGCCCGCGAAGTTCACGGGGCGACCGAGCATGAGGTGGTCCGGCGCGGCGCCTCGTTGCCGCTCAAGGTGCGCACGTAGGCGCAAGAAAAACAGTGAGAGCATGTCCTCGAGGCTCACCCCGTGGTGGCCGATCTGAGTGCGGCCCAGCGTCGCCGAGGTGAGGTGCGTCTTGAACGACTGAACCAAGCGCCCCTCACCCATCGCTTCCAGATAGGCTTCGATCGCTTCGACGCCTGCATGGAACTGGATCGGTTTGCGAACGTCTTGCTCTTCCGGGTCGAAGAACAACAGGCTGCGATAGCTCTGCGTTTCCGCCCCGAGCAGAGAAAACGTCAGGAACTCAACGTCGCCATCTTCCGCCGCGACAGCGACAGCGGAGTTGGACGTGCCGAAGTCGATGCCTAGGTGCGTGCCTGATGCCTCGCCCATTGAGCGAGCGTACATACCAACCGATGTCTCGCACCGGGCACCGGCAGGACGTCTTGTGAACAGAGATCCAGCGAGTGCAGCGTGACAATGCGTCACATCGTGGCGGTTGTGACCAGGCAGTGAGGTGGCGGCCGCGTAGAAGTCGCTCTACCGGACGGCTTTACCTTCGAAAATTGGGCACTGAAAATAGGACATTTGTCGTGTGATATCAAGGTCGTTGGGCCATCATCCAGATGATCTGGAGCCATGTGCAGTGCATGACTTTCACTCAAACGCCTGCCATATTGGCCGTCGCTTCTCTAAAGAGAAGCAGAAGCGAGTTCTGATGTCGAAGATCAAGTTCATCATCCCGATGTCCCTGCTGCTCCTTGCCCCTGCGTGCGACGACGCTACGAAGAAGGCAACCGACAGCGCAAGGAAAGCTGGCGACGCCGCAAAGGACGGCGCAAAGAAGGCCGGCGACGCAGCCAAGGACGGAGCCGAGAAAACCGGCGACGCAGCGAAGGACGGAGCCAAAGCGGCCGGCGACGCAGCCAAGGACGGAGCCGAGAAAACCGGCGACGCAGCGAAGGACGGCGCAGCAGCAGCCGGCGATGCAGCGGAGAAGGTTGGCGACGCAGCGAAGGACGGCGCAGCAGCAGCCGGCGACGCAGCAGCGAAGACCGGTGACGCCGCGAAGGATGCCGTTGCCCCAGCTGGTGACGCGGCCGCCAAGCCGGCCGGCGCGGACGCCAAGGCGGACGCCAAACCCGACGAAAAAGCCGCCAAGTAGGGCCGCTCCACATTTCAATCAGAAGGCGGGTTCCGGTTACCGGACCCGCCTTCTTTACGTCTGGTGCCCGGGGGCTTGGGCTTGCGCCGCTACACTAGGTCTTTGAGCGCGGCACGGTAGAGCAGCAGCAGCTCCTCACGCTCGTCTTGTGCGGTGGTCTCGAGCGCGACGGCGCTGCGATCGAGCCGCTTGGGCTCGGTCTTGTGAGGCCCACCTTTATCGCGGCGCTGCGTCGTTTCCAGGATTGCCTCAACCCGAAGACGGCGGCTCACGGATTCGCCCGGCCCTGGCGCGGGCGCAACGGTAGGCCGCGGTCGTGTTGTGTGGCTTGCCCCCGGGGATCGTCGGCGCGACTTTGGCTCACTGACGGTGGTCGATGGCTCGTCGGCGGCGACAGGCTGCACGCCTGTGGCGGGGTTCATGCGCGACGCCATGCTCGCGACAGAAGTCGGCTGCTCGTCCGAATGCAGGGACTGGACGCCGGTAGGACCATTGAGCTGGAGATCGAG
>JAESSZ010000917.1 GCA_016763875.1 Nannocystaceae bacterium | reverse complement strand
GTATGAAGACGCGGAGGCGACGTACCACCGCGCGCTCGCTGTCGCGAACAAACAACTCGGGCCAGGGCACCCGGACTTGGCGTTGACCCTGGCCAATCTCGGCGCCCTGCGCGATGTCATGGGCGCGCCCAGGGAAGCGGCGGACTTGCTAAATCGAGCCCTTGCAATCTCGGAGGAGGCTCTAGGACTCGAGCATCCCCGGGTCGCCAAGATTCTACTCGGACTCAGCGCATTGCATTGGTCGACGCGCGCGTATGACGAAGGGAGAGCGGCTGCATCGCGTGCGTTGGACATCCAGCGCCGCGCCAAGGTGGGACCGCACGAGATAGCGACCTCGCTGGGAAGCCTCGCCCTGATGGAACTCTCGACCGGCGAGTATGCTGAGGCGAAGGTCTTGCTGACCCGCGCCGTAGAGCTCCGACAGTCGGTTTTTGGTCCGGAGCATCCACAGTTGGCCACCACGCTGTCGAATCTGGCGACGGCTCATGACAGGTTGGGAGAGGTAGACGAGTCGAGGGCTCGGCTCGAGCAAGCGTTCGCGATTGTCCAGAAGGTTCGCGGTCCGGAGCATCCGCAGCGCGCTCAGATCCTCAACAATCTCGGCGCCGTGCATCACTCACTTGGTGAGTTCCGCGCCTCCCTGGACTATTTTGGCCGAGCCTTGGCTATCTGGGAGAAAACGCTAGGACCCGAACACCCCAAGATCTCCAGGACGCTAAGTAACCTGGGTGCTGTGCACGTCGCACTGGGAGAGTATGGCGAGGCGAGGGTGCTGTACGAGCGTGCCTTGGTGCTGCGCGAGAAAGCGCTGGGCCCGAACGACCCGAGGTTGGCGTACACGCTCACAGGTCTCGGAGCGACCTTCGACGCGCTCGGACAGCCACAAGCCGCGCTTGAGCATTTCGAGCGCGCCGCAGTTCTGCGTGCGCAGCCGGACGTTGAGCCTGTCTTTCTTGCACGAACGCGGCTCGCGTGGGCCAAAGTGCTGTGGGATGCCCCCCCCGGTCAGGGGCGCGATCGAGGGCAGGCGCGCGAGTTGGTCGGGCAAGCCCGGGATGCCTTCCTCGGCAACGGCAAGGCCTCCTTGGAAGAACTTGAGCAGGCGCAACTCTGGCTGCAATCGCATCCGCGTTGACCTGCGCCAACACTCGCACTCTCGGCGACGCCATCGGGCGCGCCGTATTCTTAGGAGGAGCGACGACCCCTACGTGCAGTACTCAACGTAGTCTCCGCAACAGTCGCCGTAGTCTTGGCACGCAGTGTCACACCAGCACGCCCCTTCCGCCTGGCCCCCACAGATATCGCTCGTGGCACACGAGGGGGGGTTGGCCACCCAGACGGAGGCCGGGTCGACGTTAAAACGCAGAGCCCTGTAACAGCCATCCACAGCAGCTCCCCAACCGTCGGCGTCGTTGGGATCCGTAGAGAGACACCACCCCATCCCACCATCGCCACCAAAATGATAGAATTCCCCCCCCAACGAGCCGCTTTCACGGAGCCACATTTCGTCAATCCACACCGCGTCGTCCCCGGGTGTTTCCACGACAAAGTGGGTAACGGGTTTGGTAAAGTGGAGCAAGCTGGTAGCCGAGTCAAGGAGGTCGTTGCAGTAGGCGGCGATGTATTCGCGGTAGTGCTGGCCCAAGAGTTCCGAACCGTTGTAGTACTTGACGGTGAACCGCTCCCACGACTTGGTATCGTCGATTCCAGGCTCATAGCAATCGATCTGTAGCCCGTAGTAATAGTAATCGGGCCCCTCAAGTTCCTCTGACGTGAACGTTCTCGGGGTCACCGACGAGTGATTCCCGGTGGCCACGTCAAAACGAAGGGCCGACGCGCAGCCACTCGAACTCACAATAGAGGACCATGACCCTTCGCCATCGGCGGGGTCCTGGGAAAGACAATACCCTCCCCCTCCGTCAACCCCCCACCGTTGGATTTCAATGTCGGGCCCATCGCCGTAATCGTCGTAGTCCAAGTAAATTTCATCCATCCAGAACGCGTCCGTTCCGTCGGTCTGGACGATGATGTATCCTTGTTCCAGCTTCGGCCACCAATTGCTCGACGAGAACCCCTCCGGTTCGAAGTAGCTATCCCCGAAGAATCCACACGCGGGAGAAAAGACATCCATGCCCAGAAATTCATCGGAGGCTGACCAGAAGGACGCGACAATCTGGTCATTGGTGCCAGTGTTGTCAACGCCTCCTGCGTAGCAGTCAACTTGGAGTTCGATACGGTCGCCCGTAGGCTCGTATGGTGTAGCCAAAGCCAGTCCGGGCCAGGCGGCGGCGAGCGAACATGTGGCGGCCATGGCAAGGCCCAACCGGTGTGTCGTGAGCGCGACAATCTGGCGCGAGCGCCCCTCGACGAAGTGGGATTTGTTCCTCACACTGAGTGAGTTGCCGGTCCCGTCGCTCTGATTGCGAAAAGTTCGCGAGGTCGTGTTCAAGCAACGGGCCCATGCGCTTAGGCGTTTTCAATGGAGTCCCCCTCGCGCGCTTCGTGCACAGCGACGTTCATGCGCGCGCTAGCCTCCCATCGAAGTCTTGTGGGTGGCTTAGGGCAACGCGTTGAAAACGCAGTTGCGATGCTCCGGAAGCATCCGGGCAACGTTGTCGGGGGAGTAGTGATTGGGTTCGCTGAGCTTTTCAGCCAGTTGATGAATCGCCACCACCGCGGGCCTAGGAAACGCGATGGCAGATTCGTGCACCATGTACAGCAGGTGGTGCAGCGCGCACCCGAGTTCGCCGCAGCGAACGTACTGTGCCACCGTCTCGCGCCCGTCCAGCAAGCCCACCTGACTGAAGGTTGCATGCTTCGGATCTCGCGCGTGCAGCTCGTGGATCAACCGATGCGCCAACTCGGCGTACGACAAGACCGCGGTGGTCGTGGTTTCAGTCATCTCTTGACCAATCGCCGGACTAACCTCGGCGCCAACGGATCCCGCTATCCGAGAACAGGGCGTCTGGGTCAAGGTCACCCAACTCGGTGACCTCGCCGCTATCCGGGTCTAGGATCCCGACCCGCCACGGTAGTGCCACCGACGTGTCGTCCCACCCAGTGAAACGATCGCGGCTGACGGCCGCGATGTCCTCGGCGGACGCCCAATCGATCTCGCGTACGCGAGGATAGTTACGGCCCTGTGCAGCGACGGTGTCGAAGACGTAGACAAGCGCACAGTCCCAGTTCTTGCCGCATGTGTGGCCGACTGGATTGCCGTAGCACGTGCTCCACCTCCCACTGGAACTCCACGTTGCTTCCCCGATCGTGAAGGAAATGAACCGGTCCGTCTCCCCGTCAACAGCCGACACCATGCCGCAGTGGTTGAGATTGGCCCACATGATCTGCGGCCCGGTCGGTGACCACACCAAGTCTCTCGCGACGCCGTTGGTATCAAGCGACCGTACTTCCAGGGTGTTGAGGTCGACGATCCGAATCCCGTCGTCGTGGTACGCGATCTGGGTCCCGTCGGGGGCAAAACCAACAACACCGCTGCTCGTTTCGTGTTGGACAAGCTTGCGGGGTTCGCCCCCATCGGGACTCGCCAGCCACAACGTAGCCAAGTGTTCTTCGACCGGAGCTGAGGGGTCTTCCAACGTACGGAACGCGACTCGTGCTCCGTCGGGCGACCACACAGGACGGTCACGTCGAAGTCCTGGCGCAGAGACGATCGTCTCTGCATCGGTGTCGAAGTCGTAGAAACGAACCTCCTCCGTATCCACGGCAAGGCCGACAAGCGTCGGACTAGTCGGGGACCACCGCAGCGTCGAGACCGTCTCCCCCATAAGTGTCGACACTGGGGTCGCTTCTTTGTCGTGCTGCCTGACAATCGCGGCGCCGTCGTCAGTCTCGATGAGCAAGATGCGTCCGTCAGC
>JAESSZ010000916.1 GCA_016763875.1 Nannocystaceae bacterium | reverse complement strand
GCATTGGGACGGCGAGGGCGATGGGCTCGATCCGCACGTGACCCACACCGACGCCGAAGGGCGTTTCTCGGCCCCTGGTCTGCCCGCAGGGGACTACGAGGTGCGGGCGAGCCCCCCCGCGGCGCGTGACGAGGAACTCGCGCCTGACGCGCAGAAGACCGATGTCCTGCGCGGGCACGTAACACGCGGGGTCCACCTGCGGTTTGACAGACAGTAAACTGGCGGGAGAAAACCTCCTGCAAACCTGTCACTGACGCCCTTGGGCGCAGTCGACCCCGATCCCAACGAGACAACCCATGGCCAACGTACGTGTCCTTCTCCCTGTTTTCGCGCTTGCTCTGGCGCTCCCGGCCTGCGACAGCGGCAACAAGCCTTCCGCGAAGCAGCCACCCGCCTCGGGTGCCACGCCAGCGGACGGTGGCGGTGCAGACGACGGTTCTGTGGCGAAGGCCGCAGGCGACGCCGCACAGCCGGCCGAGACCGCGGACGGTGGCGAGAAGGTGAAAATCGTCGAAGGCGCCCCGGGTGGCGACGATCGTTACACCCTCCAGATCGAGCCTTCGACGGACGCGAAGGCCGGCGAGGTCGGCACCGTGATGGTCAAGGTCGTGCCGAAGGGGCCGTGGCACATGAACCTTGAGTACCCCACATCACTCAAGATCACCGCACCCGACGCACTGGCCGTGACCAAGTCTGAGATGAAAAAGGCCGACGCGACACTCGACGAGACTCATTGCGAGTTCGCCGTTGAGTTCAAGCCCGCTGCCGCGGGAGACCATGAGGTCACTGGCAAGATCAAGTTCGCAGTCTGCAAAGACGAAGCGTGCTCGCCGGTCACCGAAGAGGTCGCGTTCAAAGTCGCGGTTAAGTAGCGGGAGCGATGAGAGGCTCGCGCGCTTGGGCGCGGGGGTGCGGGGACATCCCGCACGAAAAGATGTGCAACACGCCCGCATGGGGGTCGACCGCGCGTTTGCGGTCGCCCGTCTCGGACTGGCCCGCGAAAGAACGAGCCTCTCATGCGCTACGCACGCTTTTCCTTGGTCCTTGCACTCGCTCCCCTCACCGCCTGCCCAGTCCCCAGGACCCCCATGGCGTCCGGGGATGGGACGAGCGACGGTGAAGACACCACCGCTGGCATCGACGACACCAGCGGTGATGACAACGCGGACGGTGGCAGCGACGGCGAGACGACCGACGCCAGCAGCGACGACAGCAGCGACGACAGCAGTGCGAGTGACGAAGACAGCCCCTACACTTGCGGCAACGGTATTCTAGAGCCCGACGAAGTCTGCGACGACGGCGAGGAGAACGGCAGCTACAGCCACTGCGCCCAAGACTGCCGCGGTCTAGCCTCCCATTGCGGCGATGCGGTCGTGGACCCCGAGGAAGTCTGCGACAACGGACGCAATACCAACACTTACGGCGGCGGTTGCAATCCGAGCTGCCAGTCTCTCGCTCCCTATTGCGGTGACGCGCAGCGCTACTATCTTGAGTCCTGTGACGACGGGAATGACGAGATCAACGACGGCTGCAACCCAGACTGCTCGACCCCCGGAGAAACGCTTTGGTCGCAGACATGGAACAGCATCGACGACGCCCCTGCAGCCATCAGTGCGTGGCCAGCCGGGATCGAGTGGATGCCCAACGGCGAAGCGCAGCTCGTCGTCACCGAGCTAGACCAGCAAGAGACGATCTGGAACCTTCGGATCGATCCGGCGACTGGGGATGTTTTGTCCGCCGACCAGTTCTCGCCGAGCGGGACTGACCACTACCGGGCCAACGACGTCGCGAGACTCGGCGACGCGCTGGTCATAGTCGGGCGCCGTAGCGATACGGCAGACAACCCGGCGGTGCAGACGTCGGTCATCCTGTACACGGCACCCGACGGTAACCTGCACACGACGGTGTCGCAGCCCCAAGAAACCCCTTGGGACCGCGTCGTCGCTGACCCTGCCTCGGGCGCTATCGGGGTCATGCACGTCACTGACTCGGATACGTTGGTGATTCGACAATACGACGGGGCCGCGCAGCTGTTCGAGACGACCTCGGCGGGAGCCTTGAACGCCGAGGACTACGCGATTGCCTACAACAACGGGCAACTACGCATGGCGGGTTTCCTTCAGGTGGGTGCTGGTGCACTCGGGGTCTTGTCGTGGGCAGCCGATGGCAGCACCCAATACGACGGATTTTGGGGGGAACCCGAATCCTACGACAACATGCTTCCGCGGACCCTGATCCCACTCAGTGGGGGCGGCACACTTGCCGTCGGCGGGTACACGTTCGGCGGGGTGTCGCGCGCGTTCGTGGTGGCGTTCGCCGATGATGCAAGCGGGCCGGTCTGGAGCGTCTACGAAACGGACGGCAACTCTTCGTCACTCGATGCTTGCGAGACCCCACTGGGCAACATCATCGTGCTTGGCACCGTGGGCGTCACACGCTTGCGCAAACTGACCAGCACCGGATTGGAGATTTGGTCGCGGGTGATCGGCGATGGCGTCACCGATCGAACGACGCTCACCTGCGACGACGCCGGTGGCGCGCTGCTGACCGGGGTTGTAGACAACCACGTGTGGTTTGGTCGCACCGCGCCATAGGCCAGCCGGCGCGACACACCCCTGAGGTGACACCCGCCCCAGGGCGCGTTAGTCCATGAGCTTGAACGACAGCTGGACAGTGTAGCGTCCGCCAGCGGGGAGGTGGCCACCGCCAATCGGCCTGCCGACAAACGTGACAGCCCGCATGAACTCTTTGGGTCCGTCCGCCGAGAAACCGCGCGGCTCAATCGCAAGGAGGTCGTCGTGCTGGAAGGACTCGCGGAGTACTTTGAGGAGAGAGACGACGGCCTTGAGCCAAGCACCGCTGTCCGCGATGTCGGTGAGCCCCGGGAGCTTGACGTCCTCCCATTTGGGCGCTGACGGAATGAGGGGCTCGGTCGCGGTCTTT
Source organism: Nannocystaceae bacterium (assembly GCA_016763875.1). Lineage (GTDB taxonomy): Bacteria > Myxococcota_A > Polyangia > Nannocystales > Nannocystaceae > JAESSZ01. The sequence goes on along the minus strand of JAESSZ010000916.1, from coordinate 550 downwards.
AGCTTGTTGTAAAGCACCGCGTTGTCCATCTCGTACATGGCCATCGTGACCGTGAAGTTCTCGATACCGTCCTCAAGGTCCATCTCAATGGTCTTCTGCGGACGCCACCAGTCGTCGCGGCGAATCCCGCGCTTCACCGGGGAGACGTACTGACCCACTAACGCGGACTGCGGCTTGTTGTCTTTCACCCCTTTGTTTTGGTTCACGAAAAGGGCGAAATAGGGTTCGTCGGCGCTGGCTTCGAACGTGGTGGCATGACAGACAACTGTGTCGATGGTGATACTGAGTCTCATTGGTCGTTTCCGGATTGGTCATGGACGCCACCGACCGGTTGACTGCCGGTTCAGGCTCGCAGCTCAGTGCGTAGTGCCCGTTCCGACGCCCCAAAATCCCGACGCTGGCGTCTCCGAAACTGTTGGTGACGCGAAGCCACGGTTCCGTCACCTGATCTCGACACATTTTTCGGAGAGACCCAACCGGCTGGTCGTCGCGGCTTCCCAGCCTTCGAACGGCGGGGCATCTATCGAGTCCGGGCGAGGCGCCTCGCCCG
>JAESSZ010000915.1 GCA_016763875.1 Nannocystaceae bacterium | reverse complement strand
TGGGCGCCGCGGGTGGCAGTTTGGGGGCGCTGCTCGGCGGCGCCGGTCGCCTCGAGCGCTCGCCGAACGCCGATGTGTGCCACCCCGCAGTGGACATCCCTGCTGCGGGCACGTTTGAAGCGTTGGTACGGCAGACCGCACTCGTCCGGGCAGACCTGGGTGAGGGACGCCGCCGCATGTCGATGCGGCAGCGAACCCTGGTGTTCGAGTGGCTTGAGCAGCTGCAGGATGTTGCCGAGCGCAATGGCTTGCATCCGGCGGAACTCGGCGTCGACGCCAATGGGATCAAGGGCGCGCTCAACGGTGACTCACCTCGCGACACGCAGCAGGTGCGCACGCTGCTCGCCAAGGCGGCGAGTACTTTGTCCGCGGACGCCGAGGGCGGCTACCGACGGCCGCCAGCCATCGCACGCAACCGTGCCGGGCTTTAGCGCGTCCGGGGACTCGCGCTACAGGTTGATTAATGTGTGATTTGTCGGTATTGTAAGTTTGTGCGACTCGGGGTGATATTCGGCTTACTTCTCGGGGGTTGCGGTCCGAATGTCGCAGTGGTGGGCGACGGGGACGGGGATACGGCGGGGCATGCGTCCTCCGAATCCAATGGTGATGCCGGTGGCACGACAACCTCGGGACCGGGTGCGCCGGGCACTAGCACCGGTGCCGACGGTGAGACGGGCTTGGGCTCAAGTTCAGGATCGGACGGCGGTGATGACCTCGACAGTGGGGGCTTCGTTTGTGCGTCGGTTCCAGGCGCCGTGACGCACTGCACCGCCGATGCGGCACCGCCAGACGATTGCGACACGTACGCGCAAGACTGTCCGGCCGGCCAACGGTGCGTGCCGTGGTCCAACACGAATGAGCCGACCTGGAACGGGGCCCGATGCGCGGAGATCGTGGCGCAACCCGGCGCCGTTGGGGACCCGTGTCTTGGCGAAGGTCCGTTCAGCGGGCTGGACAACTGCGGGTCGGGCCTGATGTGTTTTCACGTCGACGCGACGACCAATGCGGGGCTATGCGTCGAGTTGTGTGGTGGCTCAGTGCGCGAGCCTACCTGTGACCCCGGCTACGTCTGCCCCGTCGCACCGGGCATGCCGCCGCTGTGCGTGCCGAGCTGCGACCCGCTCATTCAAGACTGCGATGTTGGCCAGTGTACGCCCGCGGACGATTGGTTCGCGTGTTCCCCCGACACCGCCTCCATTCCGGATGGGCAGCCGTGCCAGGCGCAGGGCGAGTGCGTACTCGGTAGTGCTTGCATCGAGTCTGAGGCGATCGCGGACTGTCAGGGCGAGGCTTGCTGCTTGTCGTTCTGCGACCTCAGCGAGCCGGATCCGACGGCCGACTGCCTACCCGGCCAAGAGTGCACCGAGTGGTTCCTCAATCCCGGACCGCCCGATGGGTTCGACATCGGGATCTGTGCCGTCCCGCTTGGCTTGTAGCGCGGCGAGGCGGTATCCAGATGTTCAACAGCCGCCCGGTGAGGGTGTGGGTCGTTTGATCGGTGGCGCACTCGATCGACACGCCGAGGTCGCCATCTTGCGGGCCGGTTGCGTCCGCGCCGTGCGTCGAACGTTCCTCGCCGATCTTTCTTGGGAACGCTTTGGGCGTGTCGGCAACAACCCCGTTCAATGAAGCTATATCCTCTTGCTCTCTCGGTTGCGTTGGCCGCCACGTTCCTGTGCTCCAGCCCCGCGCAGGCAGCAGAAAGCTGCGCGACCCTTAGTTTTCCCGACGAATCGGCCCAAGACGTCATCATCGGCGAATACGCGATCGTCATCTCTGATCCCTTTTGGGGTGAGACGCTCGTCCGGACGGGGGAAGTCGGCGTGTGCTGGCGAGACGAAAGTGGTCTGTGGACACTCGAACAGCCGACAACCATTGAGTTCGTCGACGGCGTCCCGAGTACGGTCACGTGCGACACGGCCACATCGGACACGAAGATGCTCTTCTTGGACACGGGGCCGGGTAACGACACTGTCACGACGCTGCTTGAGGTGCACACACTGTCCGTGGGTGGCCCCAACTGGATTCGCTCTGAGTACACCCGGGATGGCACGACGCGCGCCATGTTTTGCGGCGCGAACGACCGCGCGATCGCACCGTGGAACCCCGACTTCGAGTTCGGCGTCAGGGCGGTTCTTGGAACCGGGAGTGACCGCTTCTACGGTACCCCGGCCGACGACATCGCCCAAAGCAACCACGTATCCACCAGCACTGTGTCGATCCCCCCTCTGGGACCCGGCACGCTGGTCCAGGTTGCGCCAGGAGACAACGCCACAGATCTTCTGTGTGGCGGCGATGGCGACGATGAGCTTCTCGGCGACGCCGATGACGGCCCGTCGTTCGAAGAAATCCTCGATGGAGGCAAGGGCGACGACTTCTGTGACGGAGACCCGCACGACGCGTTCTCGCCCTTGGGTGGCGACGTGTTCGACATTGCGCAGCACGTCTTCTTCAGCGGGCGCGGATGCAACACAATCGAGCGCGCAACGACGCCCCTTGCCTTCCCATCGCTCACGTGGCCGTTCGTCGATTGTGCTTCTCTCTGGAATCCAATCACGGAATTCGGCCTCCGACCATAGCCACCGCCCATCCGACTGGGCTGCTTTGCCTCAGCTCGCCCAGTGCGGATCTGCGCAACGAGATCGCTCTGACACACCTGAGCCAGATCAAGACCAGTGAAATTGACACGGGCGCGCCATGCATTGTTGGGGGCTGCAGACCGATGGGATAATCGTGGACGGAGCAAAGCAGACCGAGGTTGTGAGTGGGGCGAGTTGGCGGACGAAGGAGCAGAGCCTTCGCGTGGTGGGGTCGTTGTTGAGCGTATCTGCGCGTCGACAACTGGTGCGTGGATGCGGGCGCTACGTGGAGCGGGCCCGAGCAGCCGTTGTGCGTCACGCGGATCCTGACGACTGCGCCGCGGCGATGAGCGAGTTGGCCATCGCGGCGCATGTTCTGACCGAAGCCGCGGGGATCATTCACCTTCGCAACGCGGAGAATGTGTTTGGTGCGTTGCGGTCGGCGGTTGCGAGCCACGTCGAGGCGGGTAGTGCCCCCGGCGACGCGGAGATCGGGCAGATGCGGAGCGCGCTGGACTGCGGCTGGAGCGTCATGGCAGCGAGCTGCCCGTAGTCGCTTGACCGCGACGGCACTGCGTCACGAGGCTTGCGCCAGCAGTTTTCCGAGCAGTTCTTGCTGCGAATGGACACCGAGTTTGGCAAAAATCGCGCGCAGGTGGTTTCGCACCGTATGCCGGCTTATCTGCAGGTGCTCCGCGAGCTGATTGATGCGGAGACCTCGAGCCAGATTCCGGACTAGCTCGGCCTCCCGCTTGGTGAGGCTATCCCGTTCAGCGGAAGAGAGTGCCTCAAGGACATCGAGGCGAGCCGGGGGTTGCACAGACAAGGTCGCTTCGGACGAAGCCTCTGCACTGGCGGGCAGAGGTTCCGGCTGTAGCGCGCGGAGTAACTCGAACTGCTCATTGGCGAGTTCACGAAGGCGCACCTCAGTGGATCTCTGTTGGCGATGGGCCAGCGCTTCGTCGAGTACGCCGACGAGGTCCAGCGCATCGAATGGTTTGACGAGAAAACGGAAGACCTGACCGCGGTTGATGGCGGCGATCGCCACGGAGGTCCGCGCGTTTCCGGTCATCATCACTCGAACGATGTTGGGGCGCTGCTGCGCAAGAACCCCCAACAGCGCCAGTCCTGGCATTCGTGGCATGTTCTCGTCGGACACCACCACATCAACTTCGGTCTCGCCGATGACACGCAACGCGTCGACGCCGTCGCATGCCGAGATCAGCGAGAGCGGGTGTTGATGCAGACGGCGACGCAGGTCCGCGAACACGAGAGGATCATCGTCCACGATGAGAACGACTGGGGCCATCAGCCCACGCCCTCTTTGTGATCGAGCGAAAATTCGGTGTCCGCCTGACCGACGCGCGGCCTCGTTTGGGGCCGCGAGAGTGGGAGGGATGCCAAGCACTGGGCCGGTGGGCGGAGCTCGTGGGCGAGTCTGGTTGCCGCTGCACCGATCGTTTCTCGCGCTTGCTCCCGGGCGCGGCTCAACGTCGCGCCGGGCTGTGCGTCTGCGGATCGAGGCATCGACCCCGTATCGGCCCTTATGCCGTCCGGGTAAGGGGAGGCTCAGAAACGGGACGCTTTGGTGTGCCCGCCGCTCGTGACAACTCAGGAGCGTGGGTCCTCGGATCTCGAACATGTCGCTGCGCCCGCGCATCTCGCCGGTCACAGCGCCAATGTTCTTGCCAGTTTACGAGTGCCGCTACTCCCTCAACGTCGCCATCAACGCGCGCAGCCTTGGATGCCGCGCACTCAGATCGTCCTTGGCACCTTCGCCGTGGCTATGCGCGGCCGCGAGCATCGTGTCGTACGCCGCAACGGCGCGACGCAGCAACAACTCAGGCTCGCCGTTTGTCGTGAGGGTCGGGGCCCCCGCGATGGCCTCGAGCTGCGTGATGATCGCATCGAACTCCGCGGTCGCGTCGGTGAAGCTGACCGCGGGGACGAAGGGGAGCGCTCGCTCCGTACGTTCGACTACGGGTCGCGAGGGCATCGCTTGAGAGACCCACGCCCCCGGATCGTGGTCCAAGGGGGCGGGGGGCAGCGTGTTCAACTCGGTGCACTCGCCAGGGACGATGCCGTCGCACTTGGTGACGGTTTGAAACCACTCCCAGGCGCCGACGTTCAGGTCGGGCGTATCGCAGCAGTGCCCACTGCACTGAGCGTCGACGTACTCGTGCGGGTGCCCCTGGTCCTGTAGGCGCGCGAGTAAGTTCTGGGCGCCCTCCCAAAGGAAGTCGTCCTGCGAGATCACGATGCGCCCGTGGACTTTACAGTCGTCGCGCGAGGGCGGCATGTACGGTGTGTACGCGTTCCCGCCACAGGTCCACTGGATCCCTGCGAACACGTCCTGGAATTCCCATCCGTGAATCGCGAGGAACTCCGAGCCGCCGGAATACCCGACCGCGTAGATTCGACTCACGTCGACATTGTGGTTGGCCGCAACATCTGCCAGCACGTCCCAGACGTAGTCCGCGTTGGCGCTGGTGTCGCCCTGGTACCAGCTGGTGCAGCCCGGGCACTTGGTCATCACCGCGATGAACGGCGGTTGTTCTTGCTCCCAGTAGCTACCCCAGATGTAGCGGGTAGACATGAACGGGTCACCTTCGTCGCCGTGGAAGGCGAGCACCAGGGGAAGGGGCTCGTCGGTGTCGTGCGCGCCGATGAGATACCAGCGCTCGGGCGAGCCCATATCGATCTGCACGATCGAGCCGGTCTCGCCTCCCATGCCACATGAGCCCGCGGGGCCGCCAACGGGTCCGGTGTCGGTGTCCCCAGCGGTTCCGTCATCACTCGTGTCGGGGTTGGTGGAGTCCGAAGTGTCGGTGTCGTCGTTGCTGGCAGCAGAATCGTCGTCGGGTCCAGCCTCGCCATCGTCGTCGGGTGACTCCGAGGCGTTGCTCGACCCGTCTCCCGTGCCGGTCGGGACGAATGCTTCGGTGTCGACACCGCCAGAGTCGTCCCCTCCGCACCCAAGGGAGAGAGCGAACATGGAACAGATCAATGACAGCTTGGACTGCAACCGCGGCATGGAGTCGACCTCACGACAATGTACCGCGGTGTCGCGGGCGATGCCGAGAAAGTCTGGTGTCCGCTGTTACCATCCGGCCGATGTCGACGCTGATGCTTGCGACCGGGACCCTCTGGCTATTGATGGCTGCCCCGGCTTCAGAGCCAGCATCGAGCGAGTCACTGGCGAGCACCTCGCCGACCGTGACCGAGTCCGATGCTAGCTCCCCGACGGCAACTCGATGGCTGGATGCTTTCGTGCCTCAGCGAGGCCAATGGGAACTCGGTGTTCTGTCTGGACTCGCGATCGTCGGCGCGCGTCACGACTACTACGATCCTGACACGGCACCCCAGGTCGCGCTCGGTCGCGTTGCACCCGTTGCGGGCCTGCGTGCGGCTTATTTCCCTCTGAGCTTGCTCGGGGTCGAAGCCGAGGGATGGGGGCTGTGGACCCGGGTTCCGTCGCGCGGCGATGCGCCCGCGTTTGCCTACGCTCTGCGCGCCCACGCGATCGTGCAGCTCCCGATGTATCGCGTGGTCCCGTTTGTGTTGGGGGGCTACGGCATCACGGGGATCCGCTCGCCGTTGGACGCGGTGGGCAACGACGTGGACCCCGCGGGTCACTATGGATTGGGCGTCAAACTCTTGGCCGACTCGCGCTTCGCCGTGCGTCTCGAGGGCCGCCACATGATGACGCCAGCTCGTGCCCGGCGGCGCCAGGTGGCCAATCACTTCAGCATTATGGTCGGGCTGTCGGTGCGCTTGGGTCCCGAACCGACGTCGCGACCTGTTCGCGACCTTGAACCTGCGGTGGCGGCGGTCGACAGCAACGCAGACCGCGACGGAGACCACGTTCGCGACGACAGTGATGCGTGCCCTGAGCTCGCAGGCGTGTTCCCGCACGGGTGTCCTCGTCTGGACTTCGACGACGACGGCATCCCGGATGAAGTCGACGCGTGCCCCAACGAGGCGGGGCAGGGCGATGGCTGTCCCGTCAAAGATACCGATGGCGACGGCTGGACCGACGGTGACGATCGCTGTCCCTGGGAAGCCGGCGTCGCTCCCGACGGTTGTCGCGCGCCCGATCTCGATTCCGATGGGGTGGCTGACGCTGAAGATGCGTGCCCAGCCGTGGCCGGGCAGCGCCCCTCGGGCTGCCTGCCGATCCCAGCCAGTGTTCCCTAGCGATCGACGTACGGGCTGAGTTTCGCGGCGACCAACGTGCCGTTGGCTGGCGCGGTGAGGATAAGCGGGATCGCCAGCTCACCAACGAAGCCCGCGAACAGGGTGTCGTCGAACAGCGTGCCCTCGAACTGAAAAGAGCTGCTGAACAGGCCCGCGAACGTGTACGTGACCTCGCCGCTAACCGCGTTGCCATACAGCGTCGCGTCGACCTCGAACGCGGCCGGAAAACTGAAGAGCAGCAGGTCCAGCGTGCACTCCCCGGGCTCCGCCGTCAGCGTCTCGCCCTTCATGTCGATGGTGACCGCCATGGCGCCGCGGCACACGGGCGCCAGCGACATGCCCTGCAGGTCGACCTCCAGCGTCATCGCGATCTCGCCCGCGTAGACCCCAGTGTTGGGGGACTGCACACGCACGCCGCCAACCGACGCCGACAGCCGACCGTCGCCGGGCACCTCAAGTTGTGCGGTGATGTCGTAGATCCCGGCCGGTAGCGTGACCTCTGACATCGCGTCAGAGCCCAGTGCGTAGTCCACTGCGTCGGTTCCCCAACGCACCCCGGTCATCGTCGTGGGTGCACCCGAGGCGTCGGTCACTTCAGCGATCAGCGGGAGCGGCTCCCCAATAAAGTGGATCGATGCGGACTCGGGTTCAAAGATCCGGAGTTGCGTGCCGGACACGCCCATCGCCGCGTCGTCGTCACCGTCGTCGGAGCTCCCCGCGCCATCGTCGATGTAGTCGGCGGGATCGGCCGGCCACTCGTCGGAAGTACATGCAGCGCCCGTGAGGCAAAATGCCCCGCACAGCCATCGCAATATCTCTCGCGCGTGCATTCGCGGCACTGTAGCAGGTCGCGACGCACGCGCGCGGTGTGGGCACCGATGCCACCCCGCGCAATGTTGAGCCAACGCTAACACTCCGCTTACGAATGCAGGCCCCGCGTGCGCAGTCCAAATGAGCATGCGTGGACTACCCGGTGCGATGCTGCTGGCGAGTGGGGCCCTGGTGGGCGCCGCGGCGATGATGGTCCACTTGGGTCAGACGTTGGACCTTGGCAAGTTTGGGCTCGGATCCGGGCGGCAGTCCGTGGTGGTCGTCATGTCGCGCGACGGCGGGCTGATCTTCGGCGGCGATGATGATGCCCGGACGCGGACCTCAAGTTCACTCGCCAACCGCGGGTTGAGCCAGGTGCAGCTCGCAAAGTTCCGCGGCAGCGACCGACAGTGGAGCCGCCTGGTGCGATGCGTGCGCGATCGCTACGCCCAGTACGATGTACAGATCGTGGAGCAGCCGCCCGCCGTTGGGGACTACGTGCTTGCCATGGTTGGAGGCCCGCCGCGGCAGTTGGAACTCGAAAAAACGGTTGGCGGTCTCGCTCCCCACAACGGCAGCGTTATCTCGGATGCCGTCGTGTTCGTGTTTCAGACCCGAGGTAGCAAGGTCTCCGAGCTGTGTCAGACGACCGCGCATGAGATAGGCCATACCTTGGGCCTAGACCACACGCGGCTATGCTCGGACATCATGAGCTACGAGCGGTGCGGCCCCAAGCGTTTCCGGGACCAGCACGCCCGCTGCGGCGAGTGGTCCGACCGCGACTGCGACGTCGGCGACAGTCACCAGAACTCAGAGCAGCTCATCGCCCAAGCGGTTGGGTATCGTCGTGACCCCGACCGCACACCTCGCAGGCGTCCGCTGGCCCTCGCGCGCCGCTGAGCACCAGATGCCCGTGTGGCCCGGGTCTGATACGGTGGACCCCGCCAATGGCATCGCACGTCCGCAAGAACCTGGTCCAACGTCCCGATGCCCGCGTCGATCAGTGCAGCTGCGGCGTGTACCACGTCGCAACCGGTGCGGTGACGCTACGGATGCGCCGACCGCAGATCGAGGCGCTCTTCGAGGCGCTGGGTGTGGCGCTGGCTCCGGCTTTGGCGGATGACCAAGACGGCGAGCCTCCGGTGCACTAGATAGGAGGGCGTCGGAAGACGGTCGGTCCTGGGCGGCCCGGATCGTCGAGGCTGGCCCAACCGCTAACCGTCGTCATCGTCGACGCAGGTGCGCGAGAAGTCCTCGTCGCTGCCACAGTTCATTCTGCATCGGCCATCGATAACGTCGTAGCAAAACCATGCCCGGAAGAATGCCAACTCGAAGTCGTGCTCGCCGTTGACGAAGTAGGCGACGCCGCCAGCGGGGTCGCAGTCGCGTCGTGTGACCTCGATCCGCCCGTGCGCGGACCCGCGGAATAGGGGCTCACCGTCGACCAAGGGGAGCAGGACAAAATTCTCCGAATCGATGGCCTCCCAGCGGAACTCCTCCGAGTAAAGCCACGTGCACAGGTCCTCACCAAACTCGATGTAGGTCGCGGTCCCGTCGGCATGCACTCGGAAAGCACTGGACTCGGATTTGTCGGCACGAGCGTCGATGACAACGTAGTCCGAGATCATCCATGGCTCACGCCCATTGTCCGCCTTCGGGCCACAGGCCAGCAACAGCAGACTACCGACGAACGTTTTTCTTAGGGCACCAGACATGCACCCACGTTGGTCAGCCCCTGCGGGCTCTCGTCGTCGTCTTCGAACCATGGGGTGCACGCCTGGCCCGCCCCCGGGCATACCCCGGGATCTGGGTCTGACGTGTCGCAGTACGGCGTGCATCGAAAGGCGGGTGTTATCGCACCGGCAACGACGAGTTCTGCCACCACCGGGTCTTGACGTTGGCCCAAGCAACAGACGCTGCCGCCGATTGGAACGGTACGGGGGGAGCGCCGCACGCCTTTGAGGGGTTTTCGCTCGGTGGCCTGGGCAAGCTCAACATAACGGGCCCGTTGTCTCCCAGCGGGAGCAGCCTTGTCGGCATCCGACCTCCCAGCGGCGTATAAAACTCGGTCTGATATGCGGTCTCCTGCTCGCTGGTTCGCAGCTCACGCAAGACGAGGCGGACGCGCTGGTTCAGGTACAACCGCGGTGAACAACACGGTTCACTGATGATCGCCCGATTCCCGGTTCGAATCTCGCCACCGGGTTGGTACACGACGATTCTACTCGGTAGTTTCCTCAGCTTGTCGCCGTTGTAGACGGCGTGAACTCGAAACTCGAACCGCGTCGACAAGTTTGCGTTGAGATTTGGGCCGACATCCTCGGGCCGCGTCACCTTGCCGTCGAGAGCCAGCCACAGCGCCTCGGACGAGACAGGTACGCCCGTGACCTCGATGCGCTCCAGCGTCGGGTCCTGCAAGATACACACGCCGCGCGGCCCCATGCCATAGTACGAGAACTTCTCGATCGACCGTAACACCACCTCTGCGTCCAGCAGTGCCTGCATTGGCACCCTACTCATCACGCGGTCAAAGCCCGGTCCACCGTCGATCACATCACCCGGCTGCAGCTCACAGGCGTTCTGGATGAAGATCCGGTCGTCGC
>JAESSZ010000914.1 GCA_016763875.1 Nannocystaceae bacterium | reverse complement strand
CAGTCGCGTTGGTAGTTCCGATCGTCTTGTATGCCCGCCGCAACCTGCCGCAGGGCGGGCTGTACTACTATGGCCGTTACTTGGTGCCCGAGCTGTGGCCTATCGCCGCCCTGCTCGCAACCGAAACCGTCCGGCGGTTGCACGTTCGATTGTCGGCGACCTCGGTCGCAAGTTTGGCCGCGGGAGGTGCCGCGGTCGTCCTCCTGGGGAGTACCGGCCTCCCGCTGGTCACCGACCCCGCCACCCGGATCCGTGAATTTTCGGACGCGCGGCGTTTTGTCGAAGCACTGGCGGCAGCGGTGCCTCGCGACGCGATCGTCATCGCGGGAGGCGAAGGTTGGCACCATGGCCATACCTTCAACCAGGTTGGTGGCGCGCTCGCGCTGTCGCACGGGATCTCCGTCCTACCGTATCGCTCGCGAGAAGCCGCCTACGCGACGCTGCAGGAACTTCTGGTCGAGGCACCATCGGGGCGCCCCGTGTACCTCCTGATCAACGAGGCCACCAAACCCTATCGTCTGCGTGATGCGGACGGCAAACCGACAGGCACCAAGACCGCGGCGTTCGACAGCCAGCTGGAAGCGCCCTTCGTCGCGGCCGAGGTGCGCTTGCTTGAGATGTTCGTGCACCGGCTCACCCCCGTGACCGATGTGCTGCCGATCCGCGTCACGCGGGACGAGTTGCGAATGGGGTTGGTGCGCGTCGTCGTTGATCCAACGCTCGCGGCTCGAGTTGAGCGATTCGCACCGCCCGGAGGCACCGATCCTCGCTGTTTGCATCGCAAAAAGAAGACCAAGTTCAAGCTGCCCAAGCACGGCCCGGCCGGTGAGGGCCCGGTGTCGATCGTGATCGTGGCCAGCCCGGGCACCTCGCGCAGCAACGCAACCTGGAACATCAAGGCCGACGGCGAGCGGTTGCGCACCAAGGTCGCCGGTGGCCGTGCACGACCGCGAGACACCCTCGGACCGTTCGTCCTGGCCAAACGGCCCAAGAAGCTGGTCATTCGTGGCGCCAAACGCCGCCATAAGCGAGCACCCTGCCCCAACGGCGGCGTCGATGAGATCCGTATATTGCCGCTCACCGACCCACGGTCGAGCCATGCTCCAACCACAGCCGACTCCTTCGCGCTGGCCAGCGATCTCGGACACCCGATCGAGCCCGTCAACTGGGTTGACGGTATTGGTCTGTCTCGGGCGCGACCGGGCATCGTCAGTCAGGGCGGCAAGCTGCGAGCGGCCGGTCCAAGCCTCGTGCTGCGCAGCGGACAAACCCTGACCTGGCCCTTACAACCGCTGCCCGACGCCGGGGCAACGCCACTAGATATCGTGATCACGCTGGGGAAATCCGAGGCGGGCGCCGACGCACGCTTGGACCTGCTGTGGAATGGCGAGGTGGTCGCCACGATCGAGCCACCAGAGGCCCGCGCGCGATCTTGGCAGTCTGAGCCGATCGGGATCACGCCATCGGGCCCGACGGCGACGCTCGGTGTTCGCCTTACCAGCGCGACCGCAACCTCGACCACAAGCGAGGTATGGGTGCGTGACTTGGGCGTGTTCGCGCGGCAGGGCGGCACGCCTGGCAAACTGCGTTAGCGCGCGCCAACGGCCCGCCGCGGCTAACGCGGTTGTGCCTCTCGGCTCGCCAGCGCTGCTACACTGATAGCCGCATGCGTCAGCCGACCCACGACCCTGGAGCCCAGCGTTGAGCCGTCCTGCGAGACCGCTGGCGCTGATCACCGGAGCGACACGCGGCATCGGACTTGCCGCCGCGCGAATGCTAGCGGCGCGCTACGACCTGGTGCTCACAGCGCGACACGAAGAGTCGCTGGCGGTCACAGCCGAGGACGTACAAAACTTCGGCGCTCAGGAAGTCTCGACGGTCGCCTGTGACCTGCTCGACGCCGACGAGCGCCACGACCTCATCGAAACGCTCACGAGCATCGACCCCCCGGTTCAGGTGCTGGTCAACAACGCGGGTCGAGCCGACTCCGCCCCCATCGTCCATACCGACGAAGCGCTGTGGGCCTCGACGATCGAACTCAACCTCACCGCGCCATTCGAGCTTGCCCGCGGTCTAGCGCCGATCATGGCCGATCTCGGCTGGGGCCGCATCATCAACATCGCGTCCACCGCTGGCCTCAAGGGCTACCGCTACACCACCGCGTACTCGGCGAGCAAAGCCGGCCTCATCGGCCTCACACGTGCACTCGCGGCCGAACTCGCTCGACGCGGTGTCACTGTCAACGCGCTGTGTCCCGGATTCACCGACACACAGATCTCCGCCGACGCCATCGAGGTCATCGCGGCCCGAACCGGCCGAAGCCCCGAGGACGCCAAGAAAAGTCTCGAGCGATTCTCGCCGATGGGACGGCTGGTCAAGCCGAGCGAGGTTGCGCAGATGATCGTGTACCTCGCCAGTGACGCGGCCGCCTCGATCACCGGGGCCGCGCTCGCGATTGACGGCGGCGAGGTGGCGCTATGAGTTCAACGACGGTGCTTCCCGACGGATGGCCGCGCCCTCGCGGATACGCCAACGGCATGCTCGCCCGCGGTCAGCTTCTTGCGATCGCAGGCCTCATCGGTTGGGATGAACGCGAGCACCTGGTCTCCACCGAGTTCGCCGGCCAGTACCGAAAGACGTTGGAGAACATCGTCGCGGTCCTGCACGCCGCGGGTGGACAACCCAAGCATCTGATCTCGATCACGATCTACGTGACGGACAAACGCGAGTACATTGCGCAGATCAAGGAGGTTGGCGGTGCGTGGCGCCAGGTCATGGGCCGCCACTATCCAACGATGGCGTTGGTCGAAGTCGCGGACCTGCTGCAGCCGGGCGCGAAGGTCGAGATTCAGGGTCTCGCGTGCATCCCTGACTGACTGCTCTGGTGGCGCGCACGAGACTGGTACCCTCCGGCCGTGAGTCATCCGCCAGACTTTCGCCCCTTGCCGCTGCCGACCCCGGAGCATTTTTGCTACGAAGAACGCGACCGGGTTGGCGTTATCACCCTCAACCGTCCCGACAAATACAACGCGCTCACGTTCGCGGTGTACCGGGAACTCACGGACTTCTTCGCGGTCATTGACCGCCGCAGCCTGCAGCCAGACGGCGCGCGCGCTCGTGCTCCAGGGCGAAGGCAAGGCATTTTGCAGCGGCGGGGATGTCGAGGACATCATCAGCCGACTGTTTTCCCGCGACGCCGAAGGACTGCTGCGGTTCACACGGATGACCGGCGAGCTCATCGCCTCGATCCGCCGCTGCGAACTTCCGGTCGTCAGCAGCATCAAGCGCGTGGCTGCGGGCGCGGGTGCCGTGATGGCGCTGGCCTCGGACCTACGGATCATGGGCACGCGGTCCTTCTTCGCGTTTCTGTTTCCTAAAGTTGGGTTGTGTGGCGCGGACATGGGCGCCGCGTGGCTGCTGCCGCGGGTCGTCGGACTCGGACACGCCACCGAGATCTTGATGACCGGCGACCGCGTGCCCGCACAGCGGTGTGCCGCGATCGGGCTGGCGACCGCCGTCGTCGACGACACGGATCCCGACGCAGTGGACGCCGAGGCGTTTGCCCGAGCCAAGGTGCTGGCCGCCGGCCCCCACTTCGCGCTGCGCATGACCAAAGCCATGCTGCACAAGGAGCTCGACATGCCGTTCAGCGGCGCGATTGAAGCCGAGGCGCAGGCGCAGACCCTGTGCATGCAGCATCCGGACTTTCGCGAAGCCAACGACGCATGGCGAGAAAAACGGGATCCGGTGTGGCGATGACCGCGGCGTTCCTCGACCCACGCGTGATGTCGCGCGAGCTCGGCCTGGACTTCGGTGACCGGGTCGCAGGGCTAGTCGCGCTTGAGACCCGCATGGAGGCGTTTTGTGCGGGAGTCCCCGCGCTGGGCGTCGACGAGCACGACGAGCACGCCGCCACTCGAACCTACGTGGCGGCGCTCGCCAAGGCCGAGTTGCTGCGTTTGCTGGTTCCCAAGGCTTACGGCGGTGAGCGCCTCGACGTTGAATCGACGCCGATCTGCGTGGCCCGCCAGTGGCTGGCCCGACAAAGCGGCGCACTGGACACCGCGTTTGTCATGCAGGGATTGGGTTCGTACCCGATCACCCTGGCGGGATCCGAAGCCCTCAAGCGCGAGCTGCTTCCAGCGATCGCCGCAGGTGACAGGATTGCGGCATTTGCCCTGACCGAGCCCGAGGCCGGCTCGGACGTGTCGGGGATGCGCACGACACTCACGCCCACCGATGGTGGCGGCGCGCGGCTGTCGGGTGAGAAGTGCTTCATCTCCAACGCGGGCGTTGCTGACTCGTACGTCATCTTCGCCCGCGAGGGCGGGCTTGCGCCCGATGCACCGCCGCAGTTCTCCGCAGCGTGGGTGCCCGCGGACTCACCCGGTCTCTCGTTCGAGCAGACCCACGTCATCGCGCCCCATCCGATCGGCAGGGTGATCATGGACGACGTGGCTGTCCCCGCCGCGCATCGGCTCGGCCCAGTTGGCGGCGGGCTCAAGCTGGCGCTAGCGACCCTTGAGGTCTTCCGGGTCACCGTGGGGGCGGCCGCGCTTGGGTTTGCGGACCGCGCCCTCTCGGAAGCATTGGCTCATCTCTCGACGCGCGTGCAGTTCGGCAAGCCGCTCGCCAAACAACAGGGTTTGCGCTTTGCGCTGGCCGACGTCGCCACCGAGCATCTCGCCGCTCAGTTGCTGGTCTATCGGGCCGCGCTGGCCCGAGACTCGGGCGATACCGGTGCCGACAAGGTCGCAATGGCAAAGCTATACGCCACCGAGTCGGCTCAGCGGGTGGTCGACCGTGCGGTGCAATCGCTCGGCGGTCTTGGCGTGACGGTGGGCGAAGCCGTCGAGCGGCTGTACCGAGAGGTTCGTGCGCTGCGGATCTACGAGGGCACTTCGGAGATCCAAAAGCTGGTGATCGCTCGGTCCTTGTTCGGGCGCTAGGACAACGCGCTCAGTCCGTCGCACCGTCGAAAAACGCGGCCAACAACGCCTTCGCGGCGTGGTCTGGGCTCGTGTCCCCGTCGCGAACCTTCGCTTCCAGTGCAGCACGAGCGGAGCGTACGCGCGGGGCGACCTCGAAGCGGGCGGCGAGTCCCGCGGTCACGGCGGCGGTCATCCAACCGACGCGCTGCTCGGCTCGCTGCCCGTCCCAGTCACCCGACGCCTCAAACGCCGATCGATGCGCCGTGACCGTAGTCCACAGCGCTTCGAGCCCGTCTCCGGTGAGAGCCGAACACGTCACGACCACAGGATCCCAGGCCTTGAGCCGCGCGGGCACCAGGTCCAGCGCCGCGCGATAGTCCGCCTGAGCGCGCGCCGCCGCCGCCTTGTTTTCGCCGTCGGACTTCGTCACGACGACGGCATCGGCCAACTCTAGAATGCCGCGCTTGATCCCCTGCAGATCGTCGCCGCCTCCCGCCAAAACCAGCACCAGAAAGATGTCGACCATCTGCGCCACCATGGTTTCCGACTGGCCCACGCCCACCGTTTCGACGAGGACCACGTCGT
>JAESSZ010000913.1 GCA_016763875.1 Nannocystaceae bacterium | reverse complement strand
GCATGAAGGAGTGTTGGCAGGCCAACATTCCGCCGATCTGGGAAGAGCGGGGGATCGAGTTGCCGCCGTGCGACGACCCGGCCGACCTCATCATCGTGCCCGACAACGCCCAGTACTACGCGGCCCTCGGTGCCGCGGAGTTCGGCATCGACGAGGACGAATCGGTCGGCGTGTACAAGGGCCTGGACTCGCAGCAGTGGTACATCGACGTTGGCCGCGGCGAAGAGAAGAAGAAGGCGGGCGGCACCGGGTTGGCCAAAGACTCGGCCGAACTCGACAGCTTCCTCGACGACTATCGTCCCGAGAAGTTCATCCCGGAGGCCTTCGTCGCGGGCGAAACGTACCGCGCGTACGTGGGCCTGGACGGTGGCTCCACCTCGTCCAAGGCCGTGCTCCTTTCCGAGGACGCCCGGATCCTTGCCAAGGTCTACCAGTTGTCCAAGGGCAACCCGATCGAGGACACCAAAGATCTATTCGCGGATCTCAAGGGCCAGGTCGAGGGGGCGGGAGCCAAACTCGAGATTCTAGGTATTGGCACGACCGGCTACGCCAAGGACATCCTTCGTGATGTGCTCCGCGCCGATGCTGCGATCGTCGAGACCGCGGCGCACTGCGAGAGCGCCCTGCATTTTTACGACGACGTCGATGTCGTGTGCGATGTGGGCGGCCAGGACATCAAGATCATCATCTTGAAGAACGGCAAGGTCAAAGACTTCAAGCTCAACACGCAGTGCTCGGCCGGCAACGGCTACTTCTTGCAGAGCACGGCCGCGGGCTTTGGCTACGACGTGCGCGAGTACGCCGAGAAAGCCTTCGCGGCCGAGACCATGCCGATGTTCGGCTACGGCTGCGCAGTCTTCATGCAGTCGGACATCGTGGACTTCCAGCGCCAAGGTTGGTCGCCCGAGGAGATCATGGCCGGCTTGGCCAACGTGCTGCCCAAGAACATCTGGCTGTACGTCTCGCAGATCCCCAACCTGGCCAAACTCGGCACGCGCTTCGTCCTCCAGGGTGGCACGCAGCACAACATGGCGGCTGTCAAAGCGCAGGTCGACTTCATTCAGGAGCGATTCACCGCCAAGGGCCTCAAGGCCGACGTCATCGTGCACAAGCACTGCGGCGAATCGGGCGCGATCGGTGCCGCCCTTGAGGCGCGTCGTCAGCATCAGGAACTCGGGCACGAGACCGACTGGATCGGACTCGAGAAGGTGCCGGGCATTTCCTACAGCCAGAAGCGCGACGAGAGTACCCGCTGCTACTTCTGCAAGAACAAGTGCCTGCGCACGTTCATTGACGTTGATCTTGAGGTCAAGAACGAAGAAGCCGAGCGCCGCATGGCTGCCGGTGAACTCGTGCAGATCAAAAAGGCGACCGAGACCACGCAGATCGCGACCAAGCGTCTGATCATCGCCACGTGCGAGAAGGGCGAGGTCGAGGACGTCGAGTCGATGCGCAAGATCAAGAGCGGCCTAGACGACGCCAAGAAGAACTACCCGAACTTGGCCGCTATTGCCGCCAAGGACGTGTGGCGGGCCGTCAAACCCCCGATCATCGCCGACGATCCCGACCAGGTCGAAAACAGCGGCATGGGTTTCCCCGAGGAGATCGAGTTGCCACCGTCGTTCGCCAAACACGCGAGCCGCGTCAACGGTTTGCTCAAGCGCATCAACCGTTCCGAGCGCGTTGCGGCGCTGGTGGACAAGGCTGCCCAGAGCATGGAGCCGGCCAAGAAGTTGGCGGCACGTCGCGAGGCGTTGCGCCTACGTGCTGACAAGATCCGCGCACGCGCCAAGCTGCGCATCGGGATCCCTCGGGTGCTCAACCAGTACTCGCAAAATCCATTCTTCTCGGCCTACTTCGAGTCGCTGGGAATCCCCGGGCGCAACCTGGTCTACTCGGACTTCACCTCCGAAGAACTCTACAAAGAGGGCGCCAAGCGTGGCGCTATCGACCCGTGTTTCCCCTCTAAGGTATGCATCGCCCACATGCACAACCTTCTCGAGGTCAAACACATGAAGCGCAAGCTCGACCTCATCGTGTTCCCGCAGGTCGACTCCATGGACACGTGGCTGACCTCGGGCGTTGGTGCACGCGCATGTCCCACGGTGGTCGGCTCGGCCGACACCACCAAGGCTGCGTTCGTCAAAGAGGGCGACATCTTCGAGGAACGCGGCATCACCCACATCGTGCCGTTCGTGCACATGCGGGAGCCCAAGTTGTGTAAGCGCGAAATGCTCGCGTACTTCGAGGACGTGTTTGGTTTGTCGGTCGAGGAAAACTCCAAGGCCGTCGACCTGGGCTACGAGGCGCAGGACACGTTCAACGCCAAGCTCCGTACCAAGGGCCGCGAAGTGCTCAAGGAGCTCGAGGCCACCGACAAGCTCGGCATCGTGTTGCTCGCGCGTCCGTACCACAACGACCCGGGGATGAATCACGAGATCCCCGAGGAGTTGCAGAAGCTCGGTTACCCGATCTTCACGATCCACTCGCTGCCGATCGACGATGACATCGTCGGGCCGCTATTCGCCGCCGACATCGAAGCGGGCTTCATCAAGGACCCGTTCGACATCTACGACGTGTGGAAGAACTCCTACTCGGAGAACACCAACCAGAAGATCTGGGCCGCCAAGTACTGCGCACGGCATCCCAACCTCGTGGCGCTTGAGTTGTCGAGTTTCAAGTGTGGCCACGACGCGCCGATCTACACGGTGATCGAGGAAATCGTCGAGACGAGTGGTACGCCGTACTTCTCGTTCAAGGACATCGACGAGAACAAGCCGACCGGATCGATCAAGATCCGGACAGAGACGATTGGCTACTTCCTCAAGCGCTACGAGCAGGACATGAAGCGTCAGAAGTCGGCACGCGGGCGTATCGCCGAGCACATGCAGAACTATCAGCGCGAGTTGTTGGCGAAGCTTGAAGCGGCGCAGCTGCAAACTGGCGAGGACCGTCCCGACGTCCTGCTGGACGCGGCCGGCCTGAGCAAGAAGAAGGTCGACAGCCGCTACTTGAGCTTGTCGCAGGGCAAGAAGGTCAATGCCGCGCAGGCGACCGTGCTCAACAAGACGGCTGGCGCGCACCGTGGGGCGGCGGCTGTAAAGCCCGCGGCCACCACGTCGCCCACGAGCTGAGTCGCCGCTGACCTACGATAGGGCGGGTACTCCAACGGGGAGTGCCCGCGCGGTCTTTTAAGACCTCGCTTAGTCGAGCCGGAGGCTGTCGCTGAGAGCGGACAGGGCGGCGTCGGCGTGGTCGAGTTCCACCCCCGCCTTGTGTGGCCACAGCACGCGGCTTTCTTCGGCGTTGGGTTCGCTTCTTAGGATGCGTCCCGCGAGCGTTCGCAGGCCGGTGCCATCGGGAAGCTCAAAACTGAGCGAGACTCGGGCCCCCTCGGGGACCGCCTCGGCCAGCGCCAACTGCATGCCGCGCGCGCTGACGTCGCGACACACGGCATCGGCCGTGGTGCCGCTCGCCTGCACGCGTACGGGAAACCACCAGTCACGGCGGGCCTCGGTGCGCCGTTCTGGCGCGTCTTTTCCATCACTCATCGCTGCACCCCGCTAGATGCTACCACCCGCGATGTGCGTCGCCCGTCGATTCGGCGATCGTGTCGGTGCGGCGCGCAGGGAAGCATCGCGCAGTTTGCCATGCGTGGTGGAATCCCACGGGCGAGCCGAGCCATGACGTTGTAGCGCGCCGGATTGAAGAGATCGTGTTGGGCAAACAGCGCGGCGGTGCTCTGCGCAGATCGGGGCGGCATCGCGTGTTAATCGGGACGGGATGAAGTTCGCGATTTGTCTGCTTCCGTTGGTGTTGGCTTGTGACTCGGAGTCGTCCGGTTCGATGGCGGCGTGGACGGCCACCGAGGGCAGCAGCGCGGACGCCAACGATACGGGCGGGAGTGCAGACACCGGTACGGAGAATGGTGGCGAGGAGGATGGCCAAACGAGATCTGCGGGCGACGAAGGGCCGGGCGACGAAGGGCCGGGCGACGACGGGACGACCGATCACACCGGGAGCGAGGAGGACGACACCGGGAGCGAGGAGGACGGGCCCGATGGCGGTGGCGACCCGAACTGCTACACCGAGCCGCTGTTTCCCGACGTGGCGGTCGACGACATCGTGGCCACGTATGGCGGCGGCGGATACAAGGACCAGGTCATCGCGGCGATGGGCCGTCGTTGGCCAGCGGGCGCCTACCTGTTGCAGGCGCAGATCGGCGATCCGTACTGGGCCCAGTTCTCCGATCCCAACTCGTGGTCCGGCATGGTCGATTGGCTCGATACGCTGGTGCACGAGCAGACTCACCTCTTCAACGGCAACTACGCCAACAGCGGGGGCCTGCCGCACGCGCTGTACTTTCGCGAGGACAAGATAGTGACGCTGCCCGCCGACCAGGGGTTCGCGCGTTCTGAGATCATGCAGCACCTCATCCCAGAGGTCGCGGCCAGCACCTACGCCAGCACGTATCTCGTCGGGAGCCAGGGGGCACGGCTCTTCAACCCGCTACTCGACGAGGCGACGGCGTACGCCAACGAGGTCGCGGGACTTGCGGTATTCGGCGAGTATTTTGACGGCTTGGGCGTCTCGTTGCGCGACGGCTCTGCGGCGTTTCTGTACTTCATTGAAGTCTACTTGCGTGTCGGACGAACCGAGCACCCCGAGTGGTATCGGTGGGCTCAATCGCAGGACGGCTACCTTGAGGCCGTGGAACTGCTGTGGTTGCGCACGCACTTCTTCTACGAACAGGTGGCCGATGCGTATCCACAACTGGGCATCAGCGACACGACCTATCGCGCCGCGGCTTACGAGGCGGACAACCTCGCGGAACTTGCGATGTTCACGGGCAAGTCTTTCGACGATTCGAGTTGCGTCGTCCGTTAGCTCGCCGCCGGTCCAACCGCCGCGAGATCTTCGTGTGACGGGATGGCGTGCATTGCGCATCGCGTCAATTGCCCGGTGGCGACCTGTTTTCGGGCATGTTGCGGTGGGGTGTAGGCGTCGGCAGTACGTCGCTCGGACGTAGCGAGCGGGAGCCGGAGAAGCCACCGGCAACGTTGCGCTAGCATCGGCGGGCCAATGATCGAGTACGAGTACCTCTGCGAAGCGATCACCGCCTGGAAAGAGGGGCGCCGCCCCGAGCCACTGCAAGCCGCCCCCGGCTTGGACGACGATGTCGAGCCACTCGACGACGCCGTGTACGAGTACAGCGACGACGCGGCGCAGCCAGAGCCCGCGTATGACGAGTCCACGCCGCAAGCCGGTGGTGCTGGCGGTGACGGATACGATCCGGGTGTCCCGGCGGAGGTGCCGTCGTCCGGTACCGAGCCGATCGTGGCTCCCGCTGAAGCGGCCGGGCCAACCGAGGGTTGGGAGCACCCGCAAGACGGACCCGAGATCGCGGAGTACGGCGCCGATGCGGGGCCTGAGCTGTACGTCGAGGGAGAGCCGGGAACGGCGCCAGTCCTGCAGCCGGATCTTGCCGCCGCCGAGCCAATCGCACAGGAGGCAGCCGCCGTCGAACTCGACGATCTCGAAGAGGTCGACGTCAGCGAGGACGACGACGAAGACGAGGACGAGGACGAGGACGAAGACGACTTCGAGCGCGACTACGACCTTGAGGAGACCGACGACCAGGCAGGCTTTGACTTTGCCAACGATCTGGCCGGCTACTTCCGTGGCGAGATGACCATCGAGCAGGCGTGGGAGGACAAGGCGACACGCTTGTCGACGCTGGCCGAGTACGGGGTCCGCGACGAGGCGCACTACTACCAAGTCAAGGCCACGCTCGAGCGCTACGTCGTTAGTGATGAGGCCGAGTCCCAGTACGGCGGCTTGGACGCGATCATGCAGATCCAGGCGAACGCACGCATGGACCAAACGCGTGGCGAGATGCAGGCGCGGGCGGAGGGCGAGTTGTCCGGCGAGCTGCAGCCCGTTGAAGGTATTTCGCTCGAGCAGTGGGCGCACGCCCAAGCGGCGCTCGCGGGCGGGGCTGAAGCCTCACCGATCATCGCGGAACTGGGGATCGATCAGGCGCACTGGGACCGCGTGAGTGCGGAATGGAACGCGCGCATGTCCCGTGACACGACCGCGACCATCGCGACAGCCTACGGGCAGGCGTTCTCGGGCGCAGGTCAGGGTCAGTTCGCAGGCGCAGCCGGAGAGACCGCGGGTGCGATGGGCGTGGGTGGCGACGTGGGCGATGAGCCACCGGTTTCGCTCGACCGCTACGTCGAGATCATGGTGGCGCAGTCCGCGGGTGCCGAGCAGGGCCGAGATGCCAACGAGATTCTCGCCCAGCAGTTCGGGATAAACGCGATGGAGTGGGGCCAGATCGGCGGCTGGTGGGGGCAGCGAATCGCGCGCCACGGCATGGAGGACGGCGGGGCCCTGATCAACGAATTCAACGAGCTGCAGACCAAGTACGAAGCGCAGTACGCCACGGGCGACGCTGACGAAGACGTCGAGTTCTAACGGTCTGCCCACAGGTTGGATTTTCCGAGGGGGGTCGGTCGTCGAACAGAGGGACCGATGCAGCCCCCCCAGGACGACCGCGGTGCGACCGCGTTGACGCGGCTCATTGTCGCGCTTGCTTTTGTGAGTGGCGCGACGGCGTTTGCCGGCTTGGTGGTGCCCGTCGTGGTCGGACTGGCCACCGACTACGTGCCCGTGCTGCCGCTGGCCGTCGTGCTTGTGCTGACCCTCGGGTTCGCAGGGGGAGTCGCGGCCGCGATCGGTGCGGCGCGAACATGGTGGACATTTCTATTGGGCCTGGGCCTGGGGACCGTGGCGGGGTCGGCGGCCGCCTGTGCTGCGCAGGCGGTGCTGCTGTTCAGTCTGCAGGGCTCGCTGACGTGGGGCGTGCGCAGCTTCGACGCCGAGGTGTGGCGCACCGCGAGCACCGATGACCTCGGCTACAACCCACGCGGGAAAATGATCGCCACCATGATGCTGACCGGCCGCCTCAACGGCGCGGACCGAACCCAAGTCCGTACACTGCTCGGAGCGCCAGACTGCGGCATCGAAGCTGACGAAGATGCCTGGCACGTGGGGCTGTGGTCGGGGCTTCAGCTTCAACCCGACTGCTTGCATGTGGTGTACGCGGAGGCTGACCAGGGCGTGACCGCGATCTCGACACGGCGTCACTGAGGCGGCGGTCGCCTGAGTGGAGCTGCCTGAGTGGAGTCTAAGAAGTTCCGCAGTACCCGTAGTCCTGCTGCTCAGGGGGACCGTCGCCCCCGCTGAACCACGCGTGGCAAGACTGCCCGCCCGGGCACAAGTCGGCACCGCCTACTTCGCAGACGCTGGTGCAGCAGCGGGCGGCCGTGCACCCCGGTACTGTGTCGGGGGGGCTGCACAGAGTGGTCGCAGGGCAGACGTTGGTGAATTCGCAAGCGTCTCCGACGACTGTACGGCCGGAAACATCGGGTTGGCAGATAAAGGCGGGTTCACTGGAGGCGTCGGATGGGGCGCAAGTCGTGAGGACCGCACACGCGCTGTTGAACGGGTCGCAAAGCGACAGACATAGCGCAAGGGTCCCAGTATTGAAGACTACGCAGGCTGACGAGTCACCGCACGCCTCGTCGTCGAGCGTGCACCGGCAAAATGCCACGCACTCCCCAACGTTCTGGGCGTTAGTGAAGAAGCACATCGACTCGCGTCCGCACGTGTCATTGACGCTGTCGGGTTGCATCGTGCATGCGTCGCCGATCTCGCCGGGAGTCGGGGCGGGGGGAAAACAAGCAGTTGCGTCCCAAGTGCCACCACTGACCCAAGCCATGCACTTGTCTTCCGGGTTCGGGCAGTCCTGGGTCCATGTGCTGCATTGGAAGAGAGCCCCGGACCCATTGTCCATGCCGTCGATGCAACTCTCGCCCGCCGTCGTACCGTCTTCCGTCGTGGCGTCGTCCGTCGCGGCGTCCTGGTTTGTCGTTGAACTTTCGTCCGCCACAGCCGGGCCGGTCGATGTGCCAGTTGCGGCACCATCGCTGGTCTGAACCGTCGTGACCTCAGAGCTCGTGTCGCTAGTGCCTGTCGGGTTGCCAGCACCGGTCTCCGGCGACGCGCTCATTGTGCCATTGGCGGAGTAGCAACTAGGGGTGGGCTGATCGGGTCCGGGCACGCATCCCCCATTGTCCTGTGACGAGATGCAGCTGTTACAGAACTCCATCGACGCGCACGACTCGTCGCCACGCTTGTTCTTGCAATGGTCAGGATCGTCCACGACGCAGCTCGTGGTCACCAGGGCAGAAACACCAAGAACCCAGTACACACTTTGTAGATTCATCGTATCCGGGACCAGCCTAGCGTCGCATCCAGAGCACGGCTAGGGCCTACAGGCCGCAAAGCAACCCCGCAGTTTTCAGGACGAGTCTGCTCGCGTGGTCCGAGCAGGGTCCGAGCGGTCACCTAAGGCGCAGTCGCCGCGGTGCGGAAGCCGACCGCGGCCGTATCGGTGACCCAGCGGGTCTGGTAGGACGCTGGCTCATGGTCGATGTCGCCTACCGGGTGGCGCTGCGGGAGTGGCGTCGATGATCAAGCAGGCACTTGAGCGGCCGTACATCGTGTTGGTGATCGTGTTGGTCGTTGCTGTGCTCGGCTCGATCTCGGCGAAGAAACTGGCCGCCGACTTGCTGCCGACTTACGACACGCCCGCGGTCCAGATCGTTACGTTTTATCCGGGCATGCCGCCCGAGGTGATGGAGCGCGACATCATGAGTCGGCTTGAGCGTTGGACCGGGCAGTCGGTCGGCATCGAGCACCAAGAGGCGCGCGCGATGCTGGGCGTGAGCATCGTGAAGGACTTCTTTCGCGAGGGCATCAGCCTCGATACCGCGATGTCGCAGACCACGAGTTACGCGGTCTCCGACATGTTCTACCTGCCGCCCGGCACGATCCCGCCCATGCTCATGCCGTTCGACCCGACGGCGTCGGTGCCGTTGTGTCTGGTCACGGTGTCGTCGGACACGATGAGCGAGAAGGAGCTGTACGACGTCGCGTACTTCGAG
Source organism: Nannocystaceae bacterium (assembly GCA_016763875.1). GTDB lineage: Bacteria > Myxococcota_A > Polyangia > Nannocystales > Nannocystaceae > JAESSZ01. The sequence goes on along the minus strand of JAESSZ010000913.1, from coordinate 4,075 downwards.
CTTCGCAACCGCTTGCAGGCGATCTCGGGAGTCATCGCACCCGCGGTGTACGGCGGCAAACTGCGCCGGATCTTGGCGTACGTCGACCCACTCAAGCTTGCCGCTCGCGGTCTGTCTCCGATGGACGTCGTCGTTGCGCTGGGTAAGCAGTCGGTGTTTGTCCCCGCAGGCAACATGAAAGCCGGCGACACCGACTATCAGATCTTCGCCAACGCGATGCCGAAGAAGGTCGAAGACCTCGACGACATTCCAATCGCCGTGCGCGACGGCAAGACCATCTACTTGCGTGACGTCGCTAAAGCCCGCGATGCCGCGCAGATCCAGTCGAACATCGTCCGGATCAACGGGCGTCGGCAAGTCTACATTCCGATCTACCGCCAGCCAGGCGCCAACACGATCGAGATCGTCGACGCCATTCGCTCCCGGCTAGTCCGGATCGGCGACCGACTGCGAGAGATGGATGCCCGCGCCTCGGACCTGGTGCTTGAGATCAACCTCGACCAGTCGGTCTACGTCCGCGACTCATTAGAGGGACTGCAGTTGGCGGGACTGCTCGGCGCTGTCTTTGCCGGCCTCATCGTCGCCGTATTCCTGCGCAGCATCCGAGGGACGATCGCCGTAGTGCTGTCGATCCCCATCGCGGTGCTCGCTGCCCTCGCGGGTCTGTTCTACGCGGGGCAAACCCTCAATGCGATGACGCTCGGAGGGTTGGCACTCGCGGTTGGAATCTTGGTGGACCAGTCGATCGTCGTGCTGGAGAACATCGTGCGTCATCGGCGGCTCGGCAAGAGCCCGATGGCCGCCTCGCTGGATGGCACGCGTGAAGTCGCGGGGCCAATCTTCGTTTCGACGCTGACATTCGTCGTCGTGTTCTACCCGGTCGTGTTCCTGTCGGGCATGGCGCGGTTCTTGTTCACGCCGTTGGCAATCGCCGCGACGCTGTCGATCTTCGCCTCTCTGTTAGTCGCGTTGGCCGTCATTCCTGCCTTCTGCGCGAAGTTCTTGCGAGTCCGCCCGGACGTGACCGAGGCCGATGCGCGGCCTGGCCCGCTCACTCGCCTCTACGGCGCGCTTGTGCGAGCAGCCGTTCGTATGCGCTTTCTTGTTGTCGCGGGCGCCGTCGTTGGGTGCGCGTTGGCGCTGTACGCCAGTCGCGATGCGGGGACCGAGCTGTTCCCTCGGGTCGACTCCGGGCAGTTTCAGATCCAAGCCCGACTGCGTAGCGGCACCCGCATCGAGACCACCGAGAAGGTGATCGCTGCGATCGAGGCCGAGCTCATCGACGAGCTGGGGCAGCCCGACTCGACGTATCCCAGCGACGAGCGCTTCGCGGACTCCAACTTGCGGATGGTCATCTCCAACATCGGCGTGCTGATGGACTGGCCGGCGGCGTACACCCCGAATGCGGGTCCCATGGACGCATTCATCTTGGTGCAGCTTAAGGGCAAGGACTGGGCTCCGGGTGTCGAGGTTACCGTCGCTTCGCTTCGGGCGCGGCTGTCGGACCGCTTTCCCGAGGTCGAGTTCTTGTTCAATACCGGAGGCATGCTCAGCGCTGCGCTCAACTTCGGCGAGCCGGCCCCGATCCACTTCCAGGTCATGGGCAGCGACCTTCAGACGCTCGGCGAGTTGGCGAGGAAGGTCGCGCGCTCCGTGTCCGGCGTTCCAGGCGCGGTCGATGTCCGTGTCGCGCAGCGGGTCGACTACCCCACCATCGAGGTGGAGATCGATCGCGACAAGGCTGCGCTGGCGGGGGTGACCGTCGAAGACGTGATGCACAACCTGGTCACCGCGACCAACTCGAGCATCAACTTCCGCCCGGCGTTTTGGATCGACGAGCGCAACGGCAATCACTATTTTATCGGGGCGCAGTACGCCGAGCACGACATGGTCGACCTCGACACCCTCCGCGACATCCCGCTGGTGACGCCCGAGGGCAAGTCGTTTCCCCTGCGTACGGTCGCGACCATCGGTCGCGGTACGGGCCCCTCGGTCGTCAGCCACTACAACATCACGCGGGTGTTCGACATCTACGCCAACGTTGGCCTGGGTCATGATGTCGGGTCCATCGTATCTGCGATGGAGTCCCGACTCACCGCCGATGCGGTGTTGGGTCTGCAGGCCGATGAGGTCGACGACGGCGCGGCCACATGGACCATCGCTGGCGAGGACTACGCGGGACGGGGCTACACGCTGCGCGCCACGGGCGAGGTTCAGACCATGCGGCGGTCGTTCGAGCAGTTCTCCGTCGGCCTGGGCGTTGCGGCGATACTGGTCTACCTGGTCATGGTCGCGCAGTTCCGGTCGTTCTGGGACCCGCTGCTGATCATGTTGGCCGCCCCCCTCGGTCTGGTGGGCGTGGCAGGGGTTGTGCTGCTCACCGACACCACGCTCAACATCCAGAGCTTCATGGGGGTGATCATGATGGTGGGCATTGTGGTGGAGTACGGGATCATTCTCGTCGACTTCGCCAACCGCGGTCTGGCGGAAGGGAAAACCCCGACCGAAGCCGTGATCGAGGCCGCAACGGTGCGGCTGCGGCCCATCATGATGACCTCGCTGACGACGATCTTTGCGCTGCTGCCGATGGCGATCGGTATCGGTGCGGGTGACGCGAACGTGCCCCTGGCGCGCACCATCCTCGGGGGGGTCGCCGCGGCGACAGTGCTCACCCTCATCGTCCTGCCTTGCCTGTATGTCATCACCAAGCGGGCCGAACCCGCAGCCAAGCTCGAGGAGTCAACATGACACAACGCCGCATGGTCTCTCTTCGTTCTTGCGCCACGGTGGGCCTACTGATGGGCCCGCTGGTGCTCGGCTGCTCCCGAGCTCAGGCTGATCCTGAGTCGGACGCTCAACCCGACGCACTGGTGGTGGTGACGCGCGCGCCCGAGCGCGGCGACTACCAACTTGACCTCGTCCTCCCGGGCACGTTCGAACCGTTCGAGCGCGCGGAGTTGTATACGCAGGTTACGGGCTACCTCTCGTCGGTCGAGGTCGAGATTGGTGACACCGTGAAGGCCGGGCAGATCGTCGCCAGAGTGCTGGTGCCCGAGATGCGGGGCGAGGTGCAGAGCGCCCAGGCAGCACTGCTCGCTTCGCAGGCCGAGATCCGCCGCAGCAAAGAGTCGACGCAGCTCGCCAAGCTCGAGAAAGACCGCCGCGAGAGCCTGCGCAAGACCGAGGCCGGTGCCATCGCCCAGGCGGACGTCGACGCCGCGGTCGCGACCCACGAACTGGCCCAGGCAGAGTCGGAAAAAGCCGCGGCGGCGAAGAAAAGCGCCAAGGCCGAGCTCTCTCGATTGCGCGCCGTGGCCGGGTTTGCGGTCGTGCACGCGCCATTTTCGGGCGTGGTGACGATGCGGTATCTCGATCCCGGGGCCCTGGCTCGTGTGGGCACCAGTAGCAACGCGCAGGCGATCCTTGAGATCCAACGGGTCGACTCCGTGCGTCTCGTACTGCAGATCCCAGAGTCGCTCGTGCCGCATGTTGGCGCGGACCACGAGCTATCCTTCACGACCGACGCTTTCCCTGGCGAGTCTTGGACTGCTCGCATTTCCCGCGTCTCGGGGGCCATGGATCCGCGGACACGCTCCCTGCGCGCGGAGGTCGATGTGGTCAACGACGGCGGACGCTTCGTGCCTGGGATGTCTGCCGACGTCACGGTGACCGCCACGTCGGTCGCAGGCGCACTGACGATTCCGTCTTCGGCGCTGCGCGGTACTGGCGAGGCGCGTTGGGTCGCGATCGTCGAGGATGAGATCATGGTCAAGCGCGAAGTCACCGTGCTTTCGGATACGGGCAAGGTTGCGATTATCAAGGGCGGGCTGTCGGACAAGGACGCCGTCGTGGTCGCGGGTTCACCCCTGGTCGAGCTTGGCGGTCGTGTCGCGGCGAGGCCCCAGTGAGGCGATTGACACTGCTTGCGCTGGCGTTTGGGCCCGGATGCCTCGCACCCGCGGCCCGAGCAGCACCCGCCATCGGTCATGATGGCGAATCTGTGCGTGTATTCCCTATTTCCAATTGGACTGAAATGGATATTTGGTCATATATTCGTGACGAAGGCATTCCGATT
>JAESSZ010000912.1 GCA_016763875.1 Nannocystaceae bacterium | reverse complement strand
GGAATCGTCACGGGGTCTTCGTCGTCGTCCTCGGTGACATCGGCGCGGCCGGGGCCCCACCTCGCCATGCGCCGAGAGAGACTAGGATCCACCCACTCGCCGGTGTCGGCGAAGTACGCCAGACGCAGTCGACCGTAGTCGAAGTTGCGTCGCGCCGAGCCCTCGATCAACTGGCCGTCATCCAAGGCGGTGTGGCAGATAGCGCAGGTGATACCAACCCGGACCTCTCGGTTGACATCGAGAAACACGACCAAGCCGGGGACAGCGCCGTCAGGCCCACGCTCCACGCCAACCGCCTCGGCAAGCCCTGGCTTGGTCAGCCCCCACTCCATGTAGACCTCCGCCCGCATCGGGTATCCGAAGAACACACGCCGACCCAAGGCGACCCACCCCGCCATCGTCGTTGGTTCAATACCGTCCCACAATCGCTGCGTCGGCGCTGCGGGAGTCACTCCGCGCTCGACCTGTGCGGCAAGCTCGGCGGTCATCGGCTGCGAGCGGGGATTCCAGACCGGGAGCCGATCCCAACGGCGGTCGCCTAGCCCGTACGACGCGAGTCGTTGCCGCGAGTACATGTTCTGCGGATTGACCAGCGATCGCTCCAGCGCCGCACGTCGGTAGGCCGTGTCTCGGATAAAACGCTCGCCCTCGCGAAGTATCCAAGCATCCGACCAGGGCTTCGGTGCGCGCACTTCCGCGGCATCGACCGAGGCCGCGGTACCCGAGCGTGTCGGTGAATCAGGCGGGGACGGAGCACCACACGACCACAGACACACCAGCGTTGCGAACCAACGAGCACTGGCCATGCCGCAATCCTACCCCATGCTCGACATGTCGCGCCGCAGCGTGGGATTTCTTCAGCCCTTGGGGCTCGGCACGTGCTGATCGAACAGAATAGGATTTCCATCCGGGTCGACCACGATGATGCTCGCCGGTCCTTCGGTGGACTCGTCGGCCTTGAGTTGGATCTCGACCCCACGCTCCACGAGGGATCGCTGAATCTCGCGCACGTCCGTGAACTCCGTGAGGGTTTCCTGGTGCTGGCCCCACCCCGGATTGAACGTGATCATGTTCCGTTCGAACGCCCCCTGAAACAGCCCGATCGCGTGGTCACCGTTTTGAAGGATCAGCCAGTTCTGGGTGGCGTCGCCCGCGATGACGACGAACCCGAGCTTCTCGTAGAACTCGCGCGACGCCGCTAGGTCCTTGACGGTAAGACTGACCGAAAAAGCGCCAACGTCGGTGTTGTGGTTCGTCGACGGTTGCTCGGCGACCGGTTCTGCAGCGGACACCTGCGCGACGACTGGGGGTTCGCTGTGTGGCTTTTGGCTGGCAGAACATGCGGCGAGGAGCGCGATGGGCGTGAGTGCGAGGGTCTTCATGGCCAACTCGGCCCGCATCTTGCCAGACATCTTCATGCCCGACTTGCCAAATCTTGCGAAGGGCTGTGTTCACCGCGTCGCAATTTCAGGCGTACCGCTCGCAGCGGACGCGAGCTGGTAGCGCGACACGGCCGTCTCGTAGCCATTCCCAAACCCGCCCCACACGAGCACCTGGTCCCCTGCGACCACGGCCGTGTGATTCCATCGGGGCGTGGGCTGCATCGACGCGGTCGAGGCGGGACGCCACGTGTCGGTACTCGGGTTGTAGATCGCGCCGTCGGCGAGCTGCTGCTTGCCATTTCGGCCCCCCCACACGAGCAGCTCATCGCCCAACCACACGGCGATGTGGTCTTCCCGAGGGGCAGGCGCACCGACGAGACTCATCGGCTCCCAAGAGTCGGTCGCCAGATCGTATCGCCCGCCGGTCGCAAGTTGTACGAGTGTGTCGCGCGGTTTCGACGGCGCTCCCTTGGGCGGCGCGTCGGGTTCCGCGGCTTCGGCCACCTCAGCCAGTGCGAGCACTTTACGTCTTGAGCCAGCCCGGCGCGCCGCGTACTTGTGCACGACGCCACCCCACACGATCATTTCGGTCCCGGTCCAAACCGCGGTGTGATCTTCGCGAGGCTCGGGGGCGCCGTCCGAGGCGAGAGACTTCCATGCGTCCGCGCTCGGGTCGTAGCGCGCACCATCGCGATGGTGGTCGCGTGCCTTGTTGCGGCCGGACCATCCTCCCAACACGAGCATCTCCTTGCCGGTCCACACCGCCGTGTGGTCCTCACGACCCCCGGGTGCGCCGAGTAGCGCGACCGATTTCCATGTGTCGGACGCTGGGTTGTACCGGGCGCCCGAGCGTTCGTGCGTCGACCCTAACCCGCGACCGCCCCACACGATCATCTCCGAACCGGTCCACACCGCTGTAGGGTCGTCTCGCGGGGACAGCGGTCCGTTGGCAGTCGGAGCCCACCGATCGTTGCGAGGGTCGTAGCGCCCCCCCGATGCGAGCAACTCAGAGTCCTCGTCGATCTGGTTGCCGCCCCAAACGATCATCTCTGAGCCCGTCCACACCACCACGTGATCGTCGCGGCGGTCCGGCGCGCCCCGCAGGGTCATTGCCTTCCATCGCCCCTTTTGAGGGTTGTAGCGCGCCCCGCTGTTGACCGGCTCGATGCCCTCGTCGCGAACCTCGCCACCCCACACGATCATCTCCGAGCCGGTCCAGACGGCCGTGTGATCCTCTCGGCCACGTGGCGCTCCTTCTTTGTCGATCTGCACCCACGCACCGGATGGCGCTTGGGCCCGCTGCGGCACAGATCGCGTCACGACCTGACTCACAGACCGCTCGAAGTTGTGCGCGATGGGGAGCTCAGGCGACGTCGCGCCACTGGACGTACAACCCACCCCCACGACAACGGCAAGGGCGCAGAGATGCTCGACAGACGGACGGCTCGTCATGCAGAGCGGTGTAACGCCTGAGACCCCCGTAGGGTCTCAGGCGAACACGATTGTTGTTTCTACCCGTCGTCATCGCGGCCCTCACCGCCTTGCACGAGTCCCGACTCGGGCATGGCCATGAACTGCAGATTCGGGGTTCGTTTGCGATTGATCGCCGCGGAAACCTCGGCGCGTAACCACCCCCGCGCCGCGTTGAGGTGTTGGACCACCTCAAGAATGGAAGCACCCGTAGGCACCACCACCCGGACCAGAAGCGAACGCCCGCTGGCCTGGGCTTGGACAGACTCGACCCAGAGGCCTTGCAAGACAGGATCGTCGAGTTCACTACCCAGGGCGATGTCGAGTCGTTGTTGGACTTGGCGGCACAATTGCCGGCTTTTGTTGTCGGGCGGCGCCCCGCGGCCCTTCGTACGGCTGCGGTCGCGGCTCCCGTATTTCCGGGGTTCAAAGTACAGATTTGCGAGGTTGGGGCCTTCATCAGCCTCCACCTCGGGGCGTGCACGTCCTGCACGCCGAGCGTGGTTTGGATTCACTCGATGCTCTCAGCGGATGCGCACCCATGCGGGCGCGATCCATGTTCGGGTCACAAAAGGGAGGAGAGCGCCGTCTCCGTACGCGGCCCGATCGCAGCTGGCGACCTACGAACGCGCGAAAGCGAGGCTCGACTTCAATCCGCTGTGCACAAGGGGTTGCATGGTCGTCCTCCTCTCCGCGCCGCTCGCTGGGGGTAAGCCCAACCATCGCTGCGACCCACGGAGCGTAGGGCACAACTCCGCTTCGTCAAGCGACTCGATCGATTCACCACGGGTGTCGACCCAACCACCCTTGGTTGGACGCTCGACCCTGCGGCTGCGACCATCGAGCCGTGTCACTGCCGCTGCTGTTTTGCCACGGACTCGAAAGCGCCCCGATTGGACGCAAGTCTCAGGGCCTGATCGACCTTGGCTACGCCGTGACCGCGCCCGACTGCCGCGGAAGAACTCTGGCAGAGCGCGTCGAGATCATCACGCAATCGATCGTCACCGCATCCAACCCACCGGTCCTCGTTGGCTCGAGCTTCGGTGGGATCGCAGGCTTGCTCGCCGCCATAGTCGCGGCAAAACGGGGCTCCACGATTCCTGCGATGGTGCTCTGCGCCCCCGCGCTGGCCCTGCCGCCCCCGCCCGGCCTCGTCGATGACCTCCGCCCACCATGCCCTACGACGATCGTGCACGGCGTGCGCGACGAGATCATTGCCGTCGAGGTAAGCCGAGCATTCGCAACTGAGTACAGCGCACAACTGGTCGAAGTCGACGATGACCACCACCTCGGCGCGGCCGGGTTCGAGGCGATTGTTGGGGCGGTGCGCGCGGCCGCTGGCAGTGCCGATGGCTTCCGCGCTCCAGCGCCGCACTAGTCAGACTAGTGCGGCGTCTTGGCGACCGCCACGATCTCCGCAACATGGCCGGATTGTCCCGTCGTGACTTGCGTGATGGGCTCGAAACTCCGTGTTTTCAACGCGCCGACAACAACGACCCGCGCTGCTATCCGACTGATCGTTTCGAGCACCGCGCTCGTCGGCGGCGGCAGTTGCGGCCGGCCCGCTGACGTCCCCCTTCCCACTGACTCCACGAACTCGACCCACCGCTCGTCAGTGCAGCTGAGCCCCAGCGTTACGATCGTATCCCCGACGCCACCGGCTGGACGACCCGACGGCTGGCACGTTGCGGAGTCGGACCTCGGGCGGTTTTCGGTCGAGTTGCCTCTTCCGTCACAGAGCTACCGCATCGAGAACGGCCCCGCGGGTCTCCCCACTCGGTTCGAGGACACGGTGGTCGCCTACTCGAACAACAAGGATCTCGTGTACACGTTCAGTTGCGTGGCGCAGGGCGACGGCTCAGCGCTAGACAAAGGGGAGACCGCGACGCTAGCGAAGGACTTCCAGCGGGCGTTTGTCCCGAGTGGATCGGTCAAGTCGCTGCCGTGCCGCTCACCGTGGACCCAGTGCTTCGAGGTCATCGGCGAGGACAGGCACCTGCGCGCCTGGGGAACCACGTCCCGCAGCTGTTCAGGAAGTATCGCGTCGTTTGAAGGTAGGCAGCTCCCGCCGCTCACCACCCGCCTTCGCGCGTTCGAGTCATTTCAACTTGCGGGAGCGCGCCCAACGGCTAGCACAGGAGGCAGAACTTCGGAGGTCTCACCGTGACCGATAATACCAACGACCACGCCCCCCGCACCGGCCGCTCAGCGCTGAGCGTCGCACTGCGCCGATCCCCACGCGATGGAACGTTCTGGCCTACCTCGCCACCGTTGTCGCGCTCGCGCTCGTCGGCTGTAACAAGCCGACGCAAACCGTAGTCTGGGACCAGGACGGCGAACAGATCGTGATTTCGAGTACACGATTCACGACACTGTTGGAGGACGCCGTCGACACCACGGTTTTCCGTCGGGGGCCCCGAGGTAAAGAGGTGCTGTTCAAAAACAGCAGCGATCTCTCTTCCTACGAAGAACCCCGGGTGGCGAAAATCGGCCGTTCACTTGTGCTGTCGTACAGCGCCCTCGTTTGCGCGGCGCCGCCGGGAAAGAAGTTTGTCTGCAGCGATCTTTTCCTGGACAACTTTTTCTACCCCGACTATCGGTGCGGCGGCTACGGCCCAGGTATCGCGCGGTGTCGCAACGGTATCGAGTACCCCGATCCGACACTGCTTCATGTCTACCGTTGGGCCGCAACGGAGGGAAGTACCGGCGCCGCGATTGCGCTCTCGAAACTCGGTGATCCGCAGGGGGTTGAGATACTCGATGAGATGAGTCGTCGGGTGCATCGCGCGTCAGCCGACTACCTGTGGCTGCAGGCTTTCTCCAGACAAGAAGATGTGGATTGGGAACGCGTGGTGCACGAGGGCTCGAGGGCTGACATCCTGCTTGTCGCTCGCGCCTGTGTTCCTCAGGCAGTCGGTGCCATACACGCCGCGATCGCTCGGTTTTCCAGTCGCCCTCAGTGGCAGGACAACGTACGGACTGCGCTCAGCAGATGCCCCCCGTAGGACGCCGGAGCGCATCGCCGCACCCTCACTGATCCGCCGCCGCCGCGGTGTCGTACTATTCCCCGGAGATTGAAACTCCGCGGGATGAGACTGATACGCACATTCGGGAGCTACGCGGTCGTCGCGACGATCGCGTTGGCGGGTTGTGACGATGGCTCAGACCAGGAGCGCGAGACCGAAGGCTCACAGACGGCGTCGGACGAAACCACAGGCGCAATCGAGACCCCAACGCCACCACCGGACTGCACCGCCGACGCAGCCTCGACCCTGTACAACCGCAGAATCGCGCCCCTGCTCGACGACGACCGGCCCAGCAGCTGCAACCGGTGTCACCTTTCCGGCATCGACCTCGCCCAGTACATCCAAACCGATGCGTGCTCGACCATGGTTTGCATGCACTCAAAGGGGCTCGTCGAT
>JAESSZ010000911.1 GCA_016763875.1 Nannocystaceae bacterium | reverse complement strand
TGTTGATCGTGACCCGCGATCACGCGCGAGACGAGAAAGCGCTGGCAGGGCTGTTGCGCCGCCCGCACCGCTACCTCGGTATGATCGGAAGCCGACGCAAGGTTCACACCGTGCTCGCGCGAATCCTCAGACGGGAGCACGGACTGGGCCGTCCTGCCCCTGACCTCTCGCGCGTTCGGGCGCCGGTCGGCCTTTCGCTCGGCGGGAAAACGCCTCCGGAGATAGCGATCAGCATCTTGGCGGAGTTGATCTCGGAGCGGCACGGTGGCGATGGCTCCCCCTTGAGCGACGTCGCGTCCGCGGCCGCGAAGGCCACTTCCCAGGAATAGCGATTCGCGTTGGGCTCGTTATCGATAGAGCAGGCGCGGCGCATCGCTTTGGCTGCGCAGGGGCTCACGGGCGACCGTCCGTCGGGGAGGATCGATCGTCGGCATCTGCTCCGTACGATGCGTCGCCTGCAGTTGCTGCAACTCGACTCTGTCCCAGTGGTCATGCGTACGCAGTACATGCCGCTGTTCTCCAGACTTGGTAGCTACCGATCGCAGTTGCTCGACGAGATAGCCTACGTCGACGATGCGTGGTTCGAAGCCTGGAGTCACGAGGCGTCGTTGATGCCCGTGCAGACCGAGCCCTGGCTGCGTTGGCACAAGGCGCGCTCACGCAGTGGGCAGGCCTGGAAAGGCCTAGTCAAACTTGCTCGCGAGGAACCCAAGTACGTGCAGGCCGTCCTCGATGAGGTCGTGGCACGCGGGCCGCTGCTTGCGTCCGAACTCAGCGATCCGAGGCCCAACTCTGGTGAGTGGTGGGGGAGTCGATCCGCGGGGCAGGTGGCGCTGGACTGGTTGTTCCGGACTGGCCACGTTGGAATCCGGCGGGTTGGCAACTTCGAGAAGCGCTTTGACCTGTTGGAGCGGATCGTACCCGCGGAGATCCGGCAACTGCCGACGCCTTCCGAGAACGATGCGCTCAAAGAGCTGCTCGTGCGGTCCGCCGCGGCGCATGGCGTCGGTACGGCCGATGATCTGGTCGACTACTTCCGCCTGCCCAAGCGCGAGAGCAAGACGCTGCTGCCTGAGTTGGTGGAGGACGGGAGACTCGTGGCGACGACCGTCCAGGGGTGGCGCAAGCCGGCCTTCCGTCATCCCAAGGCAAGGCTGCCACGTCTGTGCCGCAACTCCGCGCTGCTGTCACCGTTCGATCCGGTGGTTTGGTTTCGCGAGCGAGCGTTGCGACTTTTTGACTTTCACTACCGAATCGTGATCTACACCCCCGCCGCGCAGCGCAAACACGGCTACTACGTGCTGCCTTTCTTGCACGATGGCAGGCTGGTCGGCCGGTTCGACCTCAAGACACTTCGCGGCGAGCGACTGCTGCACGTCAAGGCGTCGTATGTCGAGCCGGGTATCGACGCAGGATCTGTAGCTGAGCCCGCACACGGAGCATTGCTGCGGCTGGCGGACTTCGTCGGCGCTGATGCACTGAAGATCGAACGACGAGGCAATCTGGCGGCGGCGCTAAAACGAGTAACCCCGTAGCCCGCAACAGTGCGAGACCACGGGGTCGTTGTCTGGACGCTACCGGTGGGTTAGCTGCGGCGGCGCCGTACCAAACCCACGAAGGTCAGGAGCATGAGCATCCACGCGGGCGTGGGCTTGCCGCTGCGGCAACCGCAGCCATCATCGTCGCCGCCAGCCATGCCTGCGCTGGCCGAGCCGATGCTGCTCGTTCCGTCACCGGCGTCGCCGCTGCTGCCGTCCGCGCTGGCCGAAGCGTCATCGTCTTCGCCGCCCTGCTCGGCCGAGGCGGAGTCGTCTTCAGCGGTCTCGTCCAAGCCGTCCTCTTCGCCTTCGCCACCACCGGTGGTGCCGACCGCGGGTGCGTCGAAGTCGATGTTGAGGGTCGCGGTGGCGAGCGGCTCGGTCAAGGGGTCCTCCCCGACGCAGCTGATGTAGTCGTACGTCCACGCTGGAGAGATCACCCAGTCGGTGGCGCCACCCGCAGGAGCGCCCGTAGCGCGCACAACGAACTCGATGTCCATCGAGACGCCGATCACCACGTCGCCGAGATCAACACCCGACGTCAGGTCGGCCGCGCTCACGGCGTTACCGTTGATATCGCCCGCATTGCCGTTGATCGAGAACGAGTCGAGGTCGAGTCCCGCGGGAAGCTCGGCGGTGAACACCAAACCCGTCGCGTCCACGAGACCGACGTTTTGCATGCTGACGACCGCGGTCGCGGTGTCGTCGATGGCAAGCAAGCCGGGCATCACGTCGGCGCTGACGTTGGTGAAGTCGGGCGCGTTGACCTCGATGGCGAGGCCGGCGGCGGTCGGCAGAAACGAGTCGCCGACCGTCTCGGCGCGCAAGATTGCCGACGTCTGCCCGGTCACCAAGTGACCGGTTTCGGAGCTCAACTGCACCGTGGTCACGTCCCAGCCTTGTCGACCGCCGACGACGTTCTGCACGCCGGAAGCATCGTGGTTGTCGTCACCGAAGGTCCCCGACGTATCGAGAACACCGTTGTAGTCGTTGATCTGCGAACAGAAAAAGTTCGTCTCTGGGTTGTTGGGCCCCACCAGTGGCACGAAGGGGCCGCCCGCGTCTTCGGCGATCGTGAGTGAGTCGCCGCCGCGGTCCGCGTCACCTTCGACCGCACTGAGGGTGACGTAGCCGTCGAAGGCGCCCGATGGAGGCGTGCAAAATCCGCTGACTTCGTAGTCGACCACGGTGTTCTCGTCGACGAACTCGCCACCAACGAACACGGTGAGGTTACGAATCGGCTCCGAGGAGTCGCGGTACACGACGATGAGCGACCAGCCCGCCGCGTTGACCTCATCGATGAGCGAGTCCTGCGTTGCAGGCACGCCTTCGACGGCGTAGAACGTGCCGAGATTGGCCGCGACGAACTCGGTGACGTCGGCCGATCGCAGGTAGTAGTTGATCGCGAATCCGCCCATCGAGAACTCTTGGATCGTGACCGCGGTCGCGGCGTCGGGTGCGGCCGCGGTGGAGTCACCTTCAACGCTGAGGACGACAGCGTCGTTGAGGTTCGCTGAGACGTCTTCCGAGCCGTAGGCCCAGCTGCCCGCCCACACGAGTTCTGCGTAGAGAACTTCGGCGTCCTCCGGGAGAATCAACTCGGCTTCGGAGCCGTTGAGGGTCCAATCGAATGTGGTGCCCTCGCCCCAGGGGTTGAGACCGTTGAGCGGCGCGTTGTCGACCTCGCCGTCGATCAGCGACATGAAGGTGCCGATCGAGTCCTCGGTACCAGGGCCATTGGCGTCCAGCTGCTTGGCCAATCCAAGGGAGTTTCCGGCCGATACGATGCCGCCGCCCGTGGTCTCCGAAAAGCGGAGAACGGTGTCCGCTTGGGCTGTCGTGGCTACCGAGCTCGCCGCGAGTGCGACTGAGCCAATGAAAAATAAGCTACGTGAATTCACGATGGTTCCTCGCCTTGGCGACAATGTATACCAGTGTGCGCAGGAAAGGATCCTCCGATTTGCCCGGCGTTTGCGAGTTTACGCTCCGCGGTGATCGCTCGGATCTCGGATTGGTGCGCGATTACGCAAACCGGGCGTCTCGAGTTTACTCGCTTGGGGCGAAGAAGATGCCCACGAGGCACATCTCGTCCTGGGTTCCAAAGCCCGCCGCCACGGGCGCGTCGATCCCGGTGGTATCGAAGTCGCACACGACGTCGAGCCTGTCGCCCATACCGACGGTGATGGGGTCCTCGTAGAAGTAGGTTCGCTGCCAGTTGTAGTCGTAGCGGTCGACGTCGGCGGCGCAGGCCATCGTGTCACCGCGGTCGATGTTGATGTCCATCGAGCGGCCACGAGAATGCATGTGCGGAATGAGCCCGAGGATATCGATCGAGTCGAACGCGAGGCCATCCAGCGAGAGCATGCTTTCGAACGATGCGTTCCAAGCGTACTGGACGCTAGCCGCCCCTGCCTCAAGCGTCTCACCACCACCACCACCGATCGAGCTAAAGAGGAACGGGTCCCACAAGATCTGAAATCCCTCGCGCTCCACTTCGTCTGCCCACTGCAGATTGATGCTGGTCTGGTCCATGCCCTGTGAATCGAGCAGGTTGTAGTGCATCTGAACGACCATCACGTCGCCAGGGGAGAAACGGACCCCAACGCCGTCGGGGTAGTGGACGGCACCTTGCCCGGGTGCCCAAGTGACAGGCACGCCTTGCGGCAAGACTCCCTCGCCAGCGGCGCCATAGCAGTCCCAGCCCGGCCCGGCCTCGAGCGCGTCGAGTTTTTCGAGGGTCTCGCCGTTACCGAGAAACGCCGGATCGACACGAAAACCAAGCACGTGGTGGACGAGTTTGTCGTTGCCGGCCTCGACGTCGAATCCGGTGAGGTACCGATCTTCGTCACCGTCGAACTCGACCAGAAAACACTGATAATCGTCGAGTTCGAATCCCGCTTCGGGCGAGGCGTGCGGCGTGTAGTTGGGCAAGGCGACGCGCTCGATACCGTCGCCCTCAAGCGTGGGAAGTTGGGGCACGAGCGGCGCTTCGATCGTCGGGTCGCCCTCCATGGTTCCCTCCTCAACCCATTGCGCGATGGTGGCGATGTCGTCGTCGCCCAACCAGCGCGGGTCGGCCCAGTCGCGGCAGCTGCCGTCCGCGCGAACACCAAACGGCGGCATTGTTCGTGCTTCGATGACCGCGGCAATTGCGGGCCCGAGCGCCGCCACCTCTTGGTAGGTGTCGAGACGGAACGGCGCTATCGATCCGTCGCTGTGGCATGAGACGCAGTGCTCGCTCAACAGCGGGCGCACGTGCTCGTAGTACGAGACCTGGCGAGCCCCATTGGTCTCGGCATCGGTCTCGCCGCTGGCCTCGCCGTCGGTGGCGCCAGTCTCCGGATCCGCGCTATCGCCGCAGGCTGACAGCGCAAGCAACCCTGCGAGGCCGAGGCTCGCTGAACGGCGGATAGAGGGTCTCGTGGGTTCGGAAACTCGGTTTCGGTTCATCGGTCGGGGTCCCAGCGTCACGAAACATGCCTTATCGATGGTATTCTTCAAATGAATATCGGCCATCTGCCTATGCACGACTCTCATTTGAGCCAAGTCGACCTCAATCTCCTCGTGGGCTTGGATGTGCTGCTGGAACTTCGCAGCGTGAGCGCGGCGGCGCGGCAGCTGGGCCTTAGCCAATCCGCAATGAGCCACCAACTTCGTCGCCTCAGGGAGACGTTTGATGACTCCCTGCTCGTGGCGGGTAAGGGCGGCATGGTGGCGACACCGCGTGCGGAGCAACTTCGGGCCCCAGTACGGCGCGCGCTGTCCGAACTAGGGCGGGCGCTCCGTGGAGAGCAGGGATTTGACCCAAGCACTGCCACCCGCACATTCGTCATTGCGAGCAAAGACGTGGTCGAAGTGCTGGGCCTGCCTCCCATGCTCAGGGTCATTTCGCTGGAGGCTCCGGGGATTCAGTTGGACTCTCGACCCATCGACGCGACGACGCCCGCGTGTTTGCAGGAAGGCACCATCGATCTCGTGATCGGACACGACCTCGAGGCTCGTTTCGCGACTCGGCTTCCCGGACTTCGCACCCAGATCGTCAGCACCGACCAGAGCGTTTGTTTGCTTCGACAGGGCCATCCCGCGGCTGAGCAAGCCTTTACCCTCGATGCCTTCCTCGCGTTGCGGCACGTGATCATCGGGGCCTCGTTCCCGTACGCCGACTCGATTGAGGTTCGCGCCCGAGAGGTTGGTGTCGAACTCGATATCGCGGCGCGCGTCTCGCACTTCATGGCAGCTCCCTTTGCCGTGGCGAGCTCCGATCTGGTGGCTGTGGTTCCTGAGCGGATTGCCCACCATTTCTGTGAGTTGGTCCCGCTCGTGGTGGTGCCCCTGCCCGAGGCGCTGCGCATGTCCACCGATTTGGTTATGAGCTGGCACGAGCGCTACGAAGAGGACCCGTCCAATCGCTGGCTCCGCGAAGTCACCGCTCGCCTCACGCTGTCGTTCGACAGAAAAGACTGCGAGGGTGTCGCTTGCTGTGGACCCCGCGGCGTGGCCGGCGATTGATGGGTCATGCCGGGCTCGACGGGTCGATCTCGTATAGGACGACCTTCTTGATGAGCGGGGCGACCCGAAGCAGTCGCTTCGGTTCGAGGTAGTACTGCGCGTGTTTGTCTGACGGTTCCGGGATGAAGCTCGCCTTCATCTCCTCGATGAGATCAACGACTTCCGGCTTGGTCAGATCGCGGTCGAGCAGGGTCTGTTTCCAGTTGCCACGCGAGTAGAACTCCATCATGAGGCCGTGGCGCTCAAGCTTTCGATCGAACGACTCTGCAGGCCCGCCGATCCCCAGAAAGTGACCGTTGGCGAGCAACTCGTAGTCGTGCACTGGATGCGCGTCAGCACAGCCGATTCCTTCCGGCAGCCGTCCGTCCGCTGGCGTGATGAACACTTCGTCGGCGTTCACCCAGATTGGTGGCGGATCGCGGTCTGCGGCGTGCGACAGGCCCCAAAAAGCCACGTCGCCAGGCGCGAGTTCTTCGATGTACCCCGCGTAGGCGTCGTGAAACTCCAACCAAACCGGATGCGCAGGGTGTCCGGCGTCGCGAATGCGCTGCTCGACGACCGCGGTGGGAACAGGGGTGTCCCGCCGCAGCGTTGCGAGGAAGTTCTTTCCATATTTCGTCAGGCCCATGATGGACGCGGTCCCGAAGCACCGTCCGATGTCATGTAGGGTTCTGCGGGTCGATCTCGTACAGGACGAGTTGCTTGATGTACGGGTTGAACTGCAGCAGGCGTCTTGATTCGAGGTAGAATTTTGCGCTCGCACCCGAAGCCTCGACGACGAGCGATGGCGCCATGTCTTGTAGAAGCTGCTGATGCTCCGGCTCGTCGCTCTTGTGCGTAATGAGTGTCCGATCCACCTTGCCCCGCGCGTAGAACTCCATCTTGACTCCGTGGCGCTCCAACTTCATGTCGAACGTTTCGGCGGGTCCACCAATCCCGCGGAACCCCCCATCGCAGCCGAGCGCGTAGTCGTGCACGGGATGCGCGTCCGCGCAACGGATCGCCTCGGGGAGGCGGCGGGTGGGTGGCACCACGTAGACCGTGTTGGGGTCGAACCAGTTCGGTGAGGGCTTCGCATCTTCCGCTCGCGCGAGTCCCCAGAACGCAACGTCGCCGGGGCCGATCTCCTCAGCGTAGCCGGCGTAGTTGTCGTGAAACTCCAGCCACATCGGATGCGGGGTATGCCCGCCGTCCAGGAGGAGCTGCTCCACCGTTTTGGTTGGAAGCGGCGATTCCCGGCTGAGGGTGGCAAGCCAGTCCGTTGCTCTATTCGTCAGTGTCATGCGCGTTGCCAATCGTTGGTCATTCGACCCGTTGCCACCCGTCTTCTGTTCTCACGAACGGTGTCGCGTTGCCTGACTGATTGTCGGCCCCTGCCGTGATGTTCTGGCAGTGTCCACAGCACGCCGCAGGCGTTCCGGGCGCTCTGTCGCCCGGCAGACCATCCCGATTCCACATCGGGACC
The DNA here is from genome assembly GCA_016763875.1 of Nannocystaceae bacterium. Classification (GTDB taxonomy): domain Bacteria; phylum Myxococcota_A; class Polyangia; order Nannocystales; family Nannocystaceae; genus JAESSZ01. The sequence continues at coordinate 8,057 of JAESSZ010000911.1, read as the reverse complement.
TGGACGAAATCTCCGAGATCTGCCTCGGTCACAGGAACGCCGGTCTCGGCTTCGCGAGCCTTGATCGCGGCGTCCAGTGCCTTGACCTCGGCATGGGTCGCCGGCTCCGAGAAGTGGTCCTTTCCGTCGGTGTGCCGCTGCTGCTGCTCCGCCACGCGGGGCCGTAGCACGTCGCCGAAGTCGCCGGGGTCGGCGACGGTCCCCTTCGGGTCGTTATGCGCCACGAACGGATCCGCGTTGGGGCGAGTCACGTCAACGACCGCGGCCACGCAAGCGGGCGCATTTTCGTTAGGGTCCTCGAAGCCGGCAAGGCGCCCAGCTTCGAAGTCCTCCGTGACTTTGACGCGGTGCGCTTCCGCTGCCTCCATTGCCCGCTGGACCGCTTCCTCCCGGGATATCCTCGGCGGTGGTGCATCGGCGCCGTCGTTCGGGTTTTCATCCCGCGGTCGGGCGTCACCGTCCTCGGCCCGAGGCGGCCCATTGTCGGGATTGTCGTGCGAGGTCAGACCCAGAACGTCCACGGAGACGAGCGGGTTGGCCGGGTACGCGTACAGGTTGATGCCGCCCCGAACCCCCATCGGATCGGGCTGCAGGTAGCGTCCCAGGCAAGGGTCGGAGTCGCGAAATCGATTGTAGTGCAGCCGCAGATCGGGATCGTGGATGTGGCCGGGAAACCGGAGGTGGTACTCGATTTTGTTGCCCGGCCGAACGAACACCTCGCCGTAGGGAGTGGCCTGGTCGCACCACCATACGACCTCGCCTTTGTCGTTCTCGATGTGCTGAGGCAGACCGACCTGGTCGCTGAACACCGAGTACGACTGCCCGGACTCCGGAGCCGCGTCCACGCTGTCGTAGTCGACGAAGCCCAGCGGAACGAAGGACCCGCGGTCGGCGTACAGGAAGATACGAAACGCCCCGTCTGGACCTTCACGGGCCGCCAGTTGATCGCCGTCCCACCACAGGCGGGTCTTGTCGTTACCGCGCCCAAAGGTCACACGCCGACCAAGGCCGTCGTAGGTCGCGGTCCACGGCGCGTCGTCGGCATCGTCGACCCGCACTAGCTGGTCCTCGGCGTCGTACTGATAGCGGACCTCCGACCCCTTGATGCCACCGCGCGACGCCAGGCGGGCTCGTTCGTCGTAGCCGAACTCCTCGATCGCGGCGCTGCGCAACCGGTTTCCGGTGTCCACGAGCAACCTGCCGGTCGTGGCAAGTTCGGTCAGGTTGTTGGCCGCGTCGTATGTAAAGCGAACGCTCGTGTTGACCGAAGACTGCACGCCCACCAGGCGGTGGGCGGCGTCGACCGTGTACCGACGGTTCCCACGGACCGTATCGTCGGTAGCGATGAGGTCGCCCTCGGGCGTGTACTGGTGCCGGACGTTCCAGGGCAGGTGGTCGGCGGCGACCGGCTTCTCCTGCACGATGGCGTCTGAGTTGGCGAGTGGCCGATCACGGTGGCGCGAGCACGATCGAGCGACAACGCGGCCCTCGCTGTCGTATTGCTGGACCTCATGTGTTCCATTGCCGTGATCGATATGGACTGACCCGTCGGCCCCGCATTGCACGGTGCGCTGCGCCCCTGTGGGTTCTGCGAACACGAGCGTGTTCCCGTGGCGTCGCCGTGTGAACACGAATCGTTCGGCGATGGCGGTGGTGGTTTCGCCGGCCCATCCGTATTCGTGCCGAACCGAGCGGCCATCGCAGTCGTCGACGGCGACCTCGTCGAATTCCGTGAACGATCGTCGCACCCGGTGGTCGGCGGTGTCGGCCTTGGTGGTATTGCCGCGGCGGTCGTAGTCGTATTCGCAAAAACCGCCATCGCAGCGAGTGATACGCTGGGGGAGTCCGTTGGGGTGCCGCTCGAACAGGAGTAAAAATGCCCCCTGGCCGTCGGTTTTCTCGACGAGCCGGTGTCCTACGTCCCAGGAGTAGCGCTCGCGAAGCTGACCGGACCTGTGCACTTCGACGATCCGGTCTCGGCTGTCGTAGACAAAGTTGGACTCGGACCCTCCGGCGTCGACGACTTTTGTGATTTTTTGGTGGGGGTTGTGTTCGTAGCGGGTCGTGTGACCGAGCGCGTCGATGCGGGCGCCCGTCGGCCCCCACCGGATCACCTGGGTACGACGCAGGCACCCGTCTCGGTCTGTGTGTGAGGTCTCGTTGCCGACCGCGTCGAACGTCCAGCGCCGTTCGTGTCCCCGCGCGTCGCGTTGGTACACGACATTACCCCGCGGGTTTCTTCCGCGCTCGAGGTCCGGTTGGGTCTCGTCGAGTTTCGGCAGCGCGCCGCCGAACAAGAAGCTCCGCGTGTTCTCGGGGAGGCGCCGGATGAGGGTTTGCGGCACCCCGGATGCGTCGAGGCTTGGCGGGAACGAGTCGCCAAAATGATTACGCCGCGCGATCAACCCGCCGTCGTCATCGTAGATGAAGTCGATCCGCTGTCCGCCGACATCCACTTCGGCCACAACCCTCCCGGAAGGATCGCGCAGCCGTTTCTTCTCGCTTCCGCAGGGCCCAGCAACCGACGTTATGACCCCGTCCTCATCGTAGACGAAGGTGTACTCAGACCCGTCGTGGATCTTCATCTTGGTGACGCCGGGCTCGTACTCGAACTCGGCGTGCCAAAGTCCGTCCTCACCCTGCGTCTTGATGCAACGACCGTGGTGGTCGTACTCCCAACCAAACGTGTAGCCGATGCGGTCCGTCGCGCGAACCATGCGATGCACGGCGTCGTATGTGTAGACGTCGGCCACGCCGCCCGCGTCCTCGGCACGGACAAGATGTCCGGCATGGTCGTAGTGGTACTGCGCCAGGCGGGCCGTTGGCTCACCAAAGCGCGAGCCCCAAACTTCCCGAAGTTGCCCGCCATCGTCGTAGCGCAGCAAGTATGTCGCCGGTTTGCTCCCCAGCACTGCCGTGCGTTCGACTACGCTCTCCACACGTCGGTGGCGGTCGTACTTAAGTTCGACGGTGTTTCCGTCTCGGTGGATACAGACGAGTCGCGCGACGCCACTGCCTCGGCCGTGGCGCTCAAACTCAATTGTCCCGCTGCGTCGGTGCGAGACCGTAAACCGGTCGTCGCTGAGCCGTCGAAGCTTGTATCCGTGCATGGAGACTTCGTCCGTCTCTCTCAGTCGCGGGAAGACGATCTCCTCGCCCTCGAACCCCTCGAAGATCACTTGGTGCAGCCGAATGCTCAGGCGCGATTCGAAAGTATGGCGCCAGCTCCAGCCCATCACCCCGCGCTCGAAGTTGTTCGCGCTCGAGGTAAACCGCTTCCATTCGAAGCAGCCGAGAATCGAGGCAAAGTCGAGATGCGTGTTGTAGTTCGCACCGGTCACCACGTGGACCGGCTCGCCGCCGTCGCACGCCCTGCCGTTGGCGTCCGATGGTGCCGTGCGCCGCCGCAGCGCCCCCCGCATGGACCGCATCGCACGACCCAGCGCGCTGTAGATCTTGCCCTGGGCCAGGGCGCCGACGTTGGGGATCGGTGGTCCACCGGCCATCACGTTGCCCATGGGAGGACCCAGGAGCATGCCGATACCCGGGGGACCAGCGGGGTCTTTGCCGCGCAACATCGAGACCGCCATCGCGGCCGCGTCGAGTCCCGTTTGGATGCCTTGGGCAATGGCAGCGCCTGCGTTACCGGCGGACGCCTGGGCAGCAGCACCCGCGGCACCGGCAACGATGCCCGCGACGCCCATGCCAATCGCAAACCCACCCATCGCCGAAACCGGATTGCAGTGGAACGTGATGTCCATGCCAAACCGGGCCACGCGAGCCCCAGCGAAGTACACCCCCGAAGCCCCGGTCATGATCTCGAACGGGGGCGCCAAAGAGCCGCAGGTAAAACCGATTCCGATGTCGCCTGCACGCAGCGCTGGCACACCGCCGACCAACACGGAGGCTGAGCCCGCCAAGAACGCGACGCCCAAGCTCGGCAACGGGATCGGCGGTGCGGGCGGAATAAGGCTGGGCGGGTGCACGTGGGTGTGCGGCGTGCCCAAGTGCATGCTCAAGCCGATCGTTGCGACCGGCATCGGCGGGAACAGCCCGGCGAGTCCGAGGGCATCCAGCACGGCCGACACCCCCTGCGAGGCCGCGGCATCGATGAACATCATTGGCGCGTTGACCAGCCCCAGTGCGCCTCCGAGTCCCTGCGCGACCCAGCCGGCGGCTCCCTGGTCTGCGGGCGGGGCCTGAGTAAACGGAGCGATGGTGGCGTCGAGGGTTGCGAGTACCGAGTCGGCGCGTGCGTTGCCGGTCGTCGCGAACACGGGCGTTGCCGGAGGTCCGGCTGGACGGCCCGTCGGCGGCGCTATCATTGAAGGCCCGCCCACTACGCCGCCTTCTTCTTCAGCAGGAGTTTCGCGCCCTGCAGCTTGGTCCAGGCCTCGTCGGTCTCTTTCTTGAGTTGACCCTCTTTGTACAGCGCGTGGATGCGTTCGAGCACACTGACCAGCCGTTGGTAGTACTCGTACTTCTCCGAGATGGTCTCGCAGTCGCGCCAGTCTTTGAGCGCTTCATCCGGCTCCCCGAGTGCTCGATGGGCGTCGCCTTCGCCCTCCAGCGCATCGCAGGCGGCAAACGGGTTCATACACTTGGCGGCCAGCTTGCTCGCGTCGGCGTAGTAGCTCTGCGCGTCTTCGAACTTCTCTAACGTCATGCAGATCGGGGCTGCGCTCAGCAGCAGGTTCAACATGACGGGCGGTGCATTCGGATGCAGAGGGGCGCCCGGCTCGGATCCCGGCTCAGCTGGCGCTGGCTCGATAGGCAGCGGCGACTTGGCAGCCAATGCGATAGCCAAACCCTGTTGGTAGCGCTCAAGCGCTTGCGGCGGCTGATCGACCATGCGCAGGCAGTCCCCGACTCCTTGCATGCACATCGCCTGCATCAACGGTGCGTCGGCTTTGATGTAGTAGTCGAAAAGCAACGCGAACTTCTTGATCGCCTCTTCGAATCGCTTGTACGAGAGGTCGATGTTGGCGAGCTGCAGCACCGCTTGCATGCGTTCGGCGATCGGTATCGCCGGGTCCACGGCGTCCTCGGCGAGGTCCCCGGCCATGGCATCGGTCGACATGTCGACGTCGATGTTGAGAACCCCTTTGGCGTGCCGCTCGTTGAGCGCACCGCCGAGCACGTGGTCGCGCTGGTCTCGCATGAACAGCCGCGTGTACACCGGCCAGTCCCCTTTGAGCGGGGGCGCTGGTTGGGGCATGTGCGTGAAGCTGGAGACGAACTTCGAGTAGTCACCCCAGTCATGGATCTGCGTGGGCAGCAGGGCGAACACGACGCGGTGGTCGTCGGGATTGGGTAGACGCGCGCCAAGATGCTCGATGGCAATCACGATGCGGTCCAGCGGCGTGAGACCGGGGTCTGTGAGTTCCTGGGGGAACGGCTCGAGCCGCGGCTCGTTTCGCTTCTCACGCTCTTCGTTGACGACCTCGTAGAGCAACACGCAACGCCCCGCGACGGTGCGGGCATAGGTGTCGGCGTCCAGGTACTCGTCCGCGATCATCACGTACAAAGACGATTCGTCGTGACCCTCGACTTGCTCAAGCACCTTGAGCGTGTACGGCGTGTCGCCGTCGACGCCGCTCACCAGCAGCAGGTGGTCTTCCACCTGCCAGATGAACTCTTCGCAATGTGCGCGGAACTCGGCCAGACGACGCATGGGACCTGCCTACGTGGCGGTGATCGCCGCCGCTAGAAATGCGCCGGCCGTCTCGTCGGCGTCTTTGTCGTCGTCGGCCATGAACCGGCGACTCTACTTGACGACTCGGTCCCGTGGCCACCGATTTTGACGTGATTGTGCCGGTCGCGACCCTCATAGGCCCCGCCCCTGGCTTTGACCCCAATCCCGCGTCCGCGATGGGTGGCGGCTACTCGAAGGGGATCGTAAGCGCCACCGATGCGTTGCGGCACGTGGGCTCACAGTTCGAGCCGTTGGGTTGCACCGTTTTGTAGGTCGGAGTCCAGGACTTAGAGACCAGCGTCTGTCCGTCGAGTTGCACCTCAACGCTCGCTCGCGCGGGAGCCCCCGTCAGCGTGAAGCCAGCGAACGCATGTTCGGCGGGCGGTAGCGCGCAACCCGATTCGCCGATGGGAATCGGTGGGCCTTCGCAGGCGATGGCAGCCGTGCCGCACGCAGGTAGGGGCAGGGTTCCCACGCACGTTGACGTGATGTCGTCGATCGCCACGATGAAACGGTACTCGCCGTGGGGCCAGCTGGAGTTCGGCGTCACAGAGAGCATCAGGCCGTCCTGACATCCGATCTCCGTGCACGCGTGCCCGGGCGAAGAACACCCACCGACGAGGAAGGCCAATATGCCGAGTCCGAGCACCTTGCGCGCGTTCATCGTCGACAAGCATAGCAGGCGCCGCGAGGCCCGTGTGTTGGCCCCCTGGCCGCGATAGACTCGCAACCGTGGACGCACCGATACCGGTCACGGTGATCACGGGCTTTCTGGGTGCGGGCAAGTCACGCTCCTGGACCGTTGGCTCGAGGCGCTGCCATCGGACACGGCGGTGATCGTCAACGAGGAGGCCGCCATCGGTATCGACGGGACGCTGTTGGCCAAGCGTGCTCGACGGATCCGAGAGATTACCGGTGGGTGTATCTGCTGCGTCACTCACGAAGCGCTCGACGCGGCGCTAGCGGAGTTCGCCGAGTCGACCCCAACGCCTTCACGGATCATCGTTGAGACTTCCGGGGCGGCGTCGCCGGCTGGGGTCATCCGAATACTGACTCGGGGTATGGCCAGGGATCAGCTTCGGCTCGACGGAGTCGTCACTGTCATTGATGCCGCGCGGGCTCGGCAGAGGATGAAGTTCTCCCTCACTATCGAGCAACTGGGGTTCGCGGACATCGTGGCAATGTCCCATGTCGATCAGTGCGCCGAGGCTGACCTGCTTACGCTCGGTGAGGACATCGCTGCACTCGCGCCGGGTGCTGTGCTCACCCGCGCGAATAAAGGGCGCCTGGTGGGCTCGGGTGCACAGACTCTGCTGGCGCTACTGGAGGCGCGACAGGGGGTGCTCCGGGTTCCGCCACCCGAGGGAGCGGTCGCCCGTCACCGCGTCGACGCGGTTTCGCTCGTCCACGACGGGGAACTCGACGAAGAACGTTTCGGTGACTGGGTCGAGAGCGCTTTGGGTGCAGTCGAGGTGCGGCTCTTGAGGATCAAGGGGATCCTGGCGGTGGCGGGCGTGGATGCGCGCGTCATCGTCCAGGGGGTTAGCGAAGCTATCGAGGTCACGTTGGGTGCCGCATGGGGCGACGAGGAACGCAATAGTCGTCTCGTTATTCTCGGGCTCGAACTGGACGACGCCGCGTTACGCAGTGGGTTCGCCGCGTGCACCACCCGAAAAGAGACGTCGAGTTGACCGGGGCGTACACAACCGCGGCTTGCCCCGACGACAACGCACTCAACGACTTTATCGCTGGGGCGCTTCGACCGGACGAGTCGGTCGAACTCGAGGGGCACCTCGCTGACTGCACGACGTGCCGCGCGATCCTTGTCGACATTGCGCGCACGATAGACCCCGATGGACCCTCCAGTGCGAAGGCCGGTCCGTTCAATATCGGCCTGCTTGGCAAACGATATGTGCCGGAGGAGGTCCTCGGGGTGGGGGGGATGAGCATCGTGTACCGGGGTCGCGACCGCATCTTGGATCGCCCCGTTGCGCTGAAGTTCATGCTCGACGCCCCGGATGATGTTCGGGCGCGGCTGCGTCGCGAAGCTCGTGCGCTTGCGATGTTGTCGCACCCCAACATCGTCGACATCTACGACCTCGACATCAGTGAGGGCAGTACGTTCATCGCCTGCGAGCTTGTTCCCGGAGGAAGCCTTACCGCATGGATGAACGACGCACCGCGAACGACCGCAGCGATCATCAGTGTGATCGTTGATGCCGCCAAGGGCCTCGAAGCGGCCCACGGTGTGGGATTGGTTCACCGCGACGTGAGCCCAAACAACATCCTCGTTGGCGCGGATGGCCGCGGTCGAGTTGCGGATTTCGGACGTGCATTGGCTGCTGAAAAATTTACAGAATTT